>DASQJJ010000101.1:0-4156 GCA_035631115.1 Candidatus Eiseniibacteriota bacterium | reverse complement strand
TTCGCTCTGCTCCAGCAATGATTCTTGTCTTTTTGTCTTCCCTTCCTTGCGCGCGTCTTCTACCTCGCGCAATAGATTTACCTACCTGATGTTTTTGTTTTTCATCTGTTATAGATGTAGGAACATCTCTCATTGCTCGGTCTACTTGTCTGGTTCTTGTTTCACTTTTTCTTATCATATTTCTCACCTCCCTCCATATATATTCTCTGAAGGATGTATCCTTTCAGAGTCAGAGGAGTAAGAAATATGTCTTGTAATAGTTATTGATAATTTTTTCATAGTTTTCCATAAAAAAATCTCCCTGTTGGGAGATGTATTGTCTTAAAACTTTTTCTACTTATGCACGACAAGTACAGTCTCCCCCGTCAGAGAAACCGTAATAATATGCATTTTGTGTCCAGAAACTCATAGTAATTCTATTATATAGATGTTTATTTAAGATGTCAACGGTCTTGTTGGAAGTCTAAATTTTCTTTCTGCTTGAACGATTTCACAATTTCCTTTCTGTGCGCTTTCCCGCCTTGCATCTGTTGCTGCTGCCTCAGGAACATCTCCCGTAGCACCATTTCTTGCTGAGTACTCCCATGCTTTCTCACCAGCATTCCATGCTTGGCAAGATGGTCCACAGCGTTTCCCCCTAAACTGTGGTAAAGAACAGAATTCTGTCATGTGGCGGTACTATATCATATTCAGTAAATCCTTGCTACATTCTCCCCTTTTGCTATAATCATTCTATGGAGTTTCGCTCTCGCCGTCGCCACAGGAGTATTATTGGTAGCATCTGGACATTCTTCTTCCCTGCAACTGGTGGTACCTCTCGCATTATGTTGTACAACAGACTTGCGCGACTTGCCTTTTTTGCTCTTATTATTGGTATTGTTATTTTTGTTGTCCTTTTCCTATGGTACGGCCGGGACCTTCCTGCACCGGGAAAATTAATTAGTAGTAGTCTTGCCGAATCCACACGAATTTACGACAGGAAAGGTATTCTTCTCTACTCTGTGTACAAAGATCAAAATAGAGCTTACGTACAGCTTAAAGATATTCCTAAAAATGTCCAGCATGCAACGATTGCCATAGAAGACAAAACCTTTTACCAAAATTCTGGATTTTCCGTTACTGGGTATCTTCGCGCATTCTTAGGAATTATTACACTTCGAGGAATTTCTGGAGGGTCCACTCTTACCCAGCAGTTGGTAAAAAATGTCTTGCTGCAAGATACTCGGCAGACGCTTCCTCGTAAATTAAAAGAGCTTATTTTGGCAATCCAAGTGGATAAAAGATATTCAAAAGACCAAATACTAGAAATGTATCTTAATGACGTGCCATATGGGGGTGCAAATATAGGGGTGGAGTCTGCAGCAGAGGCATATTTTGGAAAACATGCAAGCGAATTGGATTTAGCACAGTCAGCATTTTTGGCAGGACTTCCTCAGGCGCCAAGTGTCTACTCGCCCTTTACCGGTAATAAATATTATTTAGCCCGGTCGCAAGCAGTCCTTAATGCGATGAAGGGTGAAGGATATATATCTCAAAAAGAAAGTGACAATGCATATAAAGAAATTGTTGCAATGAAATTTTCCGATGCCGATAGGTCTATTAAAGCGCCTCATTGGGTCATGTTTATTAAGCAGCAATTGGCCAACCAATTTGGAGAAGCAGCAGTAGAAAATGGTGGACTGCAGGTAACCACAACGCTCGACTACGACATAGAAAAGCATGCAGAGGACATTGTTGGTACGGAAATAGATAAGTTAAAGGGGTATCACGTTGCCAATGGTGCTGCAGTTGTTATGGACCCGAAAAATGGCCAAGTACTTGCAATGGTTGGGAATAAGGATTATTTCGATGTAGCCATAGATGGAAATTACAACGATGCAACAGCAAATAGACAACCAGGGTCTTCTCTAAAGCCTATTATGTATGCAACTGCATTTCAAAAAGGATATACACCGGCAACAGAAATAATGGATGTAAAGACAGACTTTCCAAGTGGAGATCCAACCCATCCAACCTATACCCCTGTTAATTATGATGGAAAATACCATGGACCAGTGCAGCTTCGTTTTGCCTTGGGTAACTCATTAAATATTCCTGCTGTTAAAATGTTGGCAAAAGTTGGCATAAAAGATGTTATGCAAAATGCGTACCAAATGGGTATCCAAAATTGGGAGCCAACAAGTAGTAATGTTGCCAATGTAGGTCTTTCTCTTGTCTTAGGAGGACGCGAGACAACGCTTTTGGACGAAGTAACAGCATACAGTGTTTTTGCAGACCAAGGAGTGCGACATGATCCAGTCTACATTCTTAAAGTTACCGATAGTCATGGTGCAACGCTCTACGAGAATCACGACAAGCCAGGGGTACAAGTATTACCAAAAGAAGTAACCTTTCTTATTTCCCACATTTTGCTGGATAATAATGCTCGCACAATGGAATTTGGACCCAATTCGTATCTTGTTGTTCCAGGCAAGACAGTAAGCGTAAAGACTGGTACAACTGATGATAAAAAAGACAACTGGACATTGGGATACACTCCGTCATATGTGGTGGGCGTATGGGTTGGCAACAACGATGGCACACCCATGAATCAGGCCATCTCTTCTGGTGTTACAGGGGCCGCGCCAATTTGGGAAAGGATAATGAGCTATGTACTTAAAGGAAAGCCAGATCAAGAGCCAGTTAAGCCAGATAACGTTATTGCGGTAACAGTAGACAACCTATTTGGTGGACTTCCCTACAACAATCAGCCCACTAGGTCTGAATACTTTATTAAAGGTACCGAGCCAACAACGACAAATCCTGTGTATCAAGGAAAAGATGGAAAAGTGTATTACGTAGTACGGGAAGATGACCCAGTGAGTACAGACGGACAGAATAGATGGCAAGCAGGAATAGACCAATGGATTAAGGATAATCATTCTGCCGCGGACTCTCAGTGGTATCCACCAGAAGATTTATTAAAATCACTTAATATTCAACCAACCCAGCCAACAACCCCAACCCCTACGCCATAGGTTATTTAGTCATCCTGGTAAGCGTAGCGCATCCAGGATCTAGATTCTGGACAAGTCAGAATGACTGCTAAAGTCTTGTTTTACAGAGGTCAAGGATAAGGGGAAATTCTGTATATCCAGCAGATTCTCCTAAATGTCCGC
This sequence comes from Candidatus Eiseniibacteriota bacterium, assembly GCA_035631115.1. GTDB lineage: Bacteria > Patescibacteriota > Microgenomatia > Levybacterales > UBA12049 > DASQJJ01. The sequence goes on along the minus strand of DASQJJ010000101.1, from coordinate 998 downwards.
CATTTTTAACAATAATTTTGCTACTGTTCATTCTGTTAGCAAAGGTAATTGGTTGCTGAATTGGTACATGGAGATCATTATCTCCGTAAATAGCATAAGAGATTGGAATGAGATTCTGTAATTTTTCAAAATCAAAATCGGATTTATAAAATGTTTGATTTACAAAATTAAATTGCCACTCTGGAAGTGTCTCGAGAAAGGGTGCAACAAAAATTGCGCTATCTAATTGTAAGTTATATTTGCTTACAATATGCAAATTAAATACGGGTGAAATGGAATGGCTAATAAAGCAGAGTGGTTCATCTTTATTTATTGTAGGCAAAACTTCCTTTTCAAATGTTTCCATCCAGGTTGTCAGATTCTGAATAGTTGAAATATACCCTTCTCCTTTTTTCTCAACATCTTCCCAATTTTCAACAGGAAATTTTGGGACAAATACTTTGTGTCCTAATTCTTCAAGATTTCTTTTTAAGTACGGAAACCAATTGCCCTCTGGGCTACCATATGATCCATGGAAAATAACAAATTGCATAAATGTTTTTAGATCCTTTGCTAACGCTCAGGATGACAGCTTAACACTGTCATTTTACCTTCCCTTTAAATTTCTTCTCAATTGAGGAAATTATTTTTTTGCGGATCTCCCCTACTTCTTCTGTGGTAAGATTTCGCTCTTTATCCTGATAGACAATATGGAATGTCCTGCTATTTTCGAAAGTATCGGTAAGTACAACGCGCACAATCAATTTACTTACTGACCCAATCTCTTCCATTACATCGCCTGTCTTTACCGCCTCATCTAAGACAAAAGACATATCCTCTTCTATCGGAGGATATTTGGTTAAAGGTGTGTATGTCTTTTTTAATGTGGCAAATTGTAAAAGCTTTTCAAAATTTAGCTCACATGTTACTAAATGACTATCCATTACTTCAATTGTTCCTATATTTTCTTTGTGTACCGATACTGTTGCTCCTATACCACCCATCTCGGAATCTGTATA
>DASQJJ010000100.1:0-5832 GCA_035631115.1 Candidatus Eiseniibacteriota bacterium | reverse complement strand
CAATTGCTTTAAAGCTTTTTCCTATATTTTTTCTTATCTACTTTTTATGCAAAAAGCAGTGGGTTGTGAGCGGTGTTGGTATCTGTGTCTTTCTTCTGTTTCTTATTGCAGGGACCTTCGGACACACTATATATATTTGGGATTATATACATTTTGCTCATACGGTTGTAGCATCTTCCGTAGCTATTGCACGAGATCAATCTTTTTCGTCATTTCTTCTTACCTTTCCCCATGTGCAGAATTTCCAAACTGCAATTGCCACAGGAGTATACGCAGGAAGTGTCCTTCTATGCTCTTTGATTTGGAAAAAATTACCAAAAGCGCTTCTTTCTGACTTCTTCTTTTTTAGCAGTCTTCTTGGTTGTACGATTCTTATTATCACTCCTTTAGCCTGGGTTCATCATCTTCTCTTTCTTTTTCCATTTTGCTTTTTTCTGCTTTTGCAGGCTACACGCAAAAAAGATACATTCTCGATTGTTTTATTTCTCGTCACGCTCTTTTTAGTACTTTTTAATGGAGAATATTTTATTCTTTTTCTTCGAAGCAGACATCTTACCGAGATACCTTTTATACAATTCCACGCTTTACTGGGACTTTTTATTGGGTTGGTTGGAGAAGGTATAAGCGCCCTATTGACAAGGTGAAAAAAAGTGTGCTTAACTTAATGTATAGTCATGATAAAAAGCCTGTCCAAGTTACTTCGTCCTGTTGCAATAACCTCACAAAAAGGATTTACCCTTATCGAACTTCTTGTTGTTATTGGTATTTTGGGTGTTTTGGCTGCTGCATTGGTTGCGACCATCGATCCATTCGAGCAGCTTAAGAAAGCTAATGACGCAAATGTAAAAAATACCGCAGTCGAATTTATTAATGCAAATATCCGTTATTACACAACGCACAGTCATATGCCATGGGCCCCTGGTGGGTGCAATCAGGGAGCAAATCCAACATCATCTGCTCTGTATCCAAATCTTACAGAATGTCTCAGCTCTTTGGTTGAAGATGGAGAAATTAAGGCTGCATTTACCACCGTTACTGGCGTTTTGAGTGCAATTACTATTAATGGGACAGATACCGATGTTACCGCTTGTTTCCAGCCATTGTCTAAAGCACAGAGAAATGACAACAATACAAAATTCGATAAAAATGGTCAACCAATAGATACGACTCTCTGTGGTCCAGCGTCAACTGCCTGTTACTGGTGTTCTCAGTAGGTTGCATGACCCCTTTTATTAAAAAAATCATCCTGCCCGTTCTTTTCTTTGTTGGTTTTGTGCTGCTCTATGTTCATAACCTTTCTCGCAGTGTCTATGGAGGAGATATTGGAGATTTAGTAACAGCAGCTGCTGTTGGAGGAGTAGCACACCCTCCGGGTTATCCCCTTTTTACCTTGCTAGGTTTTCTTCTTGTGCATATTCCATTTCTAGCTTTTTCGCCTGCTTTTGCTGTTGGACTTATTTCTGCTTTCTCTGCAAGCCTTGGCCTTGTGTGCTTTTACACTATCACATATCTCTTAACCAAAAGAAAACTTGCTTCGGGTATTAGTACTTTGGTTCTTGGATTTTCTTTTTTGTATTGGTTTTATAGCGAAATTGCGGAAGTATTTGCTTTAAATGTTTTTTTTGCACTTCTTCTTTTTCTCTTTGCGCTTTTGTATAGAAAAACAAAAAAAACATTCTTATTATTTTTTCTTCTTTTCTTTGTGGGATTGTCTTGTACTCATCATCAAACAATCATTCTTCTTTTTCCGTCACTTCTTTTACTTATAGGGAAAAATCTTATTTTTTTGACAAGAAGAAATTATCTTTTTGTTCTTTACTACGTATTACTTTTTATCTTAGGTTTTAGTCCCTATCTCTATGTTGTTATTGCGTCTTCTCATAACCCAGTTATTAATTGGGATACAGTACACAATATTCCATCGTTTCTTCACCTTGTGCTTCGACGAGATTATGGAACATTTCAAGCAGGCGTTTTTGAAGATCACTCAATAGGTCAGCGATTTATTACAATAAAAGTGTACCTACAGTATCTTCTTTTTCAAGAGACAATTCCTGTTGTTTTTCTTAGTCTGTTGGGAATGTGGAGACTTTTTGTAAAAGACAAAATTGTCTGTTTTTCTCTTCTTCTTGCTTGGATTTTGACTGGACCTTTTTTTCTTACCTATGCTGCATTTCCCTTGACAGGTGGGTTTTTTCTTGGGACATACGAACGTTTTGTCTTACTATCATTTGTACTCTCTCTTATCCCTTTTGGGGTAGGTCTTGTCTATTTTTCAGAGTATTTATCCAGATTCTTACCAAAAAGAAACTATGCAATTCTTTTTCAATTGGTATTTCTCTTTATACCAATAATGCTTTTCTTCTATAATTTTCCCAAAACAAATCTTTCCCAACTTATGATAGGAGATACTTATGCCAAGGATTTTCTCGATACTCTTCCTCCCCATGCTGTCCTTCTTATTTCTGGAGATACGCAAATATTTAATACGTGGTATGTGCATTATGCTCTTCATGATAGGCCAGATATTCTTTTATATAATATTGGAGCAGCTCCTTTGCAAGATACACTGATTGCCCCACAACTTGTTGGTGTGTCTTCAAAAGAAAAATTCGAAAAATTACTCCATACATTCATGATACTTCAAGGAAAAAGACCAATTTTTTCTACATCACAATACCAACCGAAAAGTGGAGAAAAGATTATCTGGGTGCCCTATGGGACATCGTACAGAATGTTTTTGCAAGGCGACACACTTCCAACAAAGGAGGAGTTTAGAAAGTCTGCCTTATCACTTTTGGGTTCAATGCATATACCTTCAAAAAAAGATATGGAGGAGGTAGTATTTCATAATCTTACTATTGGTGAAATACCTACATATTATAGTAATAATCTTATTGCAACTGGAACGTTTGCTTACTCTCAATATCAAGACACCCAAACAGCTCTTGATTTTTATCAAAAAGCCAAAGAGATTGCTCCTACGAATGCTCGTGCCTATAATGCATTAAGTATTATAGACGCAGCGATGGGTAATAGATGCGAAGAGATTGTTACTAATCTTACAACATCTCTTTCTTTAGACAGACTGCAGGAATTTCCTTATGTCCTTTTATACAGTACATATGCAACGTGTCTAAAAGATACAAATGCAGCAGAGAACGTTAAAAAAGAATTTGTTAATGTATTTCAGAAAGATTTCCAGAAAGAATTAGAGTCTGTAACTGCAGATGTACAATCATTACAGAAGCAATGAAAATTCAACACGTTATATTTACTATTCTTTTTGCGAAAATAAGCGTATTGCTCCTGATTTTTCTTGCATTTTCCCTTCTTCCTTTTGGTGAGAAATATTATTACCCAAATTTTGTGTATCCACTCCATTCTCCAATTACTATCCAAACAGCATTCAAGACATGGGATGCACAACACTATCTATATATAAGCGAAAAAGGTTACAAAATTGGAAATGACTCAAATGCTTTTCCGCTTTTATTTCCACTTGCAATATATCTTTTTACTTTTTTTACGAGGAATAGTTTTATTTCTGGAATTGTCTTATCCAACATATTTTCTTCTGTAGCATTTCTTCTTTTCTACGCATTGGTAAAAAAATACTACTCAGAAAAAATTGCCTACACAAGTCTTCTTATCCTTCTTGCATTCCCAACGAGTTTTTATTTTTGTCTCATATATTCAGAAAGTCTTTTTTTTCTTCTTGTCATGCTTTTCTTTACTTTTCTTCAAAAAAGACAGATATTTCTTGCATCTCTTGCTGCGTTTCTTCTTCCCCTAACAAGACTGATTGGTGTTGCGATAAGCATTCCTTTTCTCTTCTCCTACATTTTGGAATATAAAGGACATTCACTCTATGATGAGATTGCCACAATAGGAAAATCATTACTCAATACCAAAACCTTCCTTCTTCTCTCCCCTTTTCTTGGCGTAGGTACTGCAATGATTTGTATGTATCTATTTACCGGAAATTTCTTTACACAATTTAGCGCACAGCAGAATTTTGTATCTCATTATTCTCTTGGATCTCTTCTTAATCCACTCTTTTTCTTTAAAGCACTTTTTACCTTTCCCTTGCGTATTCATGGGTTTACAGATTCCTTACTAGACAGAGTATTTTTTCTTGGGTTTTTATTGAGTCTTCCCTTAGTATTTAAAAAAGTTACAAAAGTATTTTTTGTCTACACAATACTTTTTGGACTCTTGCCAGTACTGAGTGGAAGCTTTATGTCGTATATGAGATACCTTGTTGTTGTTTTTCCTATTTTTATAGCAGGATCTCTTTACTTTTCAGAAAAAAAATATACGTCATTGTACTATCCATTTCTTTTCCTGTTACTCTTGCTGCAAGGATTGTTTATAATTATGCATAGTCTTAATTATTGGGTAGCCTAATAAATGAAAAGGTAAAAATGAAAAATTAAAAATTTATGGTACTTTTATTGCTTTTTATTATTGGCTTGTGCGTTGGGTCTTTTCTGAATGTAGTTATAGATAGGATTCCTCATAACATATCGATTGTAAAGGGAAGATCTCATTGCGATTTCTGCAATCATGTTCTCAGTTGGTATGATCTTTTCCCTCTTTTTTCTTTTCTCTTTCTTCAAGGTCATTGCAGATATTGTAAAAAAAAGCTTTCGTGGCAATATCCCCTTGTGGAATGTATAACAGGAGTACTTTTTATTGGGCTCTATATTATTGATGCACCAATGGATATGCGTCAAATATTTTTCTTTATCCTTGACTTGTGTATTTTTAGCAGTGCCCTATCCCTTGTTGTTATGGACATAAAATACCATATTCTCTCAGATAAGATTGTTTTTATTTTTGCTATCACTTCTTTGCTAAAAATAGTGTTAGATTCTCCAATGGAAATCCCCTTTAGACTTCTTGTTGGCGTATTGTCTGCACTGCCTTTTTTTGCTTTGTTTTTTCTTTCTAAAGGTAAAGCAATGGGATTTGGGGATGTAAAACTTGTTTTTGTTTTAGGACTTATATTAGGATTTCCCAACATTCTTATTGCCTACTACATTGCTTTCTTGACAGGTGGAATTACTGCTATCATACTCATTATAGCAGGCAAAAAGAAGCTAAAAGGCTCAACAATTGCATTTGGTCCTTTTCTTTTCTTGGGTTGGTTGATTACCGTTTTTTACGGAAATACACTATGGGAATACATCCGAATATATCTAGGAATCTAGAATAATTTCAAATGTCAAATTTCAAATTTCAAATGTCAAATAGTTCTGGGTTTACGCTTACAGAGCTTCTCATTGTTATTATGATGCTAGGGGTTATGGCAGTTGCTCTTATTCTTACTTTCAATCCTTTTGCGCAGTACAATAAAGCGACAGATTCACAACGGGAGCACGATTTAGGCCAAATTCAGCGGGCACTTGATAGCTATTTTAATGACACAAATTGTTATCCCACTACTCTGATTTTTGGAAGTAAATGGTCCATAAATGGACAAATATATATGGAAAAAATTCCTCAAGATCCAAATTGTTCGAGAGATGCCAATAAATGCTATGTGTACCAAACAGATGGAACTAGTTGTCCTCAATGGAATGTTTTATATGCAGCTCTTCGTGGTCCATCCAATCTTAGTACTGCATGCCCTTTGGTTACTAGAAATTCATCCACCAATTGTTTGCCAGTTGGATATACGGCAAATAATTATAATTACTGTATAACCTCGGGCAATATTGATTGTGCTGTTGTCGCTTCTCAGACCATTTCAGGTGGAAATAATGGCGGAGGCGGCGGTGGTGGTGGCGGAGGAGGCGGCGGTGGTGGTGGCGGAGGACCAACGGC
>DASQJJ010000099.1:0-5075 GCA_035631115.1 Candidatus Eiseniibacteriota bacterium | reverse complement strand
AATAGAAGTATCCACACCATTCACGGTAATTGTTTTTACTGTTGCACTACTTGCTACTCCAATAGTTGTTGGACTACAGCCATTTCCAGGAGTGTCTGCGCCAATATTCCTTTGCCATACAATACTTCCATTCGACACATTCTTTGCATAAAAATTGCCAGTCCAATCACCATAATAGATAACATTTTGTACAACAGCAGGTTGGGCGGAAATAGTATTGGGACCAAATGCACTCAACGTCCCCCCAGGACTGGTACTCCAATTAAGCTTAAGATTTGGGACAGTACTTGTGGTAATACTTGTATTGGAAGGGTCAAAATTACTTCTTTCTCTGTCATATCTAAAGGTTGTCCAATCATCCGTTGCAGGTGGTGGAGTTGGCGTTGGAGAAACAGCAGTATTGACTACGTTAAAGGTTATTTTTAGAGCTGCTCCTGGCGTACCGCTTCCATTCGATTGAGAGTAAGGTGTTACCGTGAGTGTATGACTTCCAACAGATGGTGTTTGGGAAAATGGCTTAAATGCCCCGTCTGCATCTCCAGGATCATCGTAGGGGAAAACATTTTCTGTATGAATCTTCCCATCAAGAATAAAAACAACACTTCCCACTCGTGATGGATTGGTAATGGCATTAATATTTATATGTGGATTGGTATTTACATTTATTGTAGAGCCGTTAGTAAATGGGTCTATAACTATTCCTTGCGTGTCTGTATTAATAACTTGTAGCTTGGCGATAGAGCTGGTTGGTGTTGGTGTCGGAGTAAGAGTGGGGGTAGGTGTATTAGTGGGTGTAGGTGTTACTCCATTAGTAAAACAGGCCCAGGAATATGGGTCACCTGATCGCGTTTGTTGGGCAAATGCATCCGAGACATTGTACTGCCAAACACAGTTGGGAGTTGGTTGGCTTACAAAATCTATTGGTTGATTATTTCCAGTACATACCCATGTGGTATTATTAACAAGTTTTGCACCGCCTTCATTTATATGTGCACACCATGCGTCCAAATCCATTCCACCAAGGGAAGTCGTTTGGGCAAGTACTTTTCCAGCGGAAAAGACAATTATACAAATCGCAGCAAATAAGATAATAATTCCAGACAATATCTTCATGTAAAGGCTGTAGGAAAAGACTGACTTGTCTTATGTATAAAGTAGAATGTGATGTGTCTCAAGTCAATATATTTTACGTTTTTATTACAACTTTATTACTTGAGATCCGAAAATAATAGTGTGATTTAGCTGGTAGTTGCTGCTATGATAGTGTTATCCCTTGTGGAGAATGTCCTATGCCAAAGAAAATAAATAAGAAAACCGTTCGTCGTTGGTCGTTTGTCGTTCTTCGAAATCATATTTCCACCTTCTTTCTCCAATTTGTTACAAAAAGTTCTTCAAGAACCAAGCTCCTTCTTTCTCTAGGATTTTTGTTGGTAACTATCCCTACTTTTTTTTATATCAACGAAGGCATACAGCTTGCTTTTTTTACCCCAAAGGTTACCGCAGTGTCCTCTTCCCTTCCCGCACCTACCTGGATAAGCATTCCTAGTATAGATATGGAATTGCCTATTGTTGAAACAGCACTCAAGGGTAATACATGGGGTATTGCAGACAATGGGATATCTCACTTAAATATTTCTGCGCGTCCCGGAGAAGAGGGACCAATTATTTTATATGGTCACAATACCAATGACCGATTTGGTCCTATTCGTTGGTTGGAAGTTGGGAAAGAAATTACGCTTACTAATGAGCGCAATAGAAGCAGACAATACAAAGTAATAAAAACACTAGAAGTGTCACCAAGCGAGGTGTCTGTCCTTCTTTCTCAGAAAGGAGAAACGCTTATTTTATACACCTGTGATGGATTTGCAGACCTCCAACGATTTATTGTTATAGCCAAGCCGGTGTAATGCGCTTCATACTGACAAATACGCATCATTTTGGTACAATACAAGCTGGAAACATGGTGGCTGTAGCTCAGCGATAGAGCAATAGGTTGTGGACCTATGGGTCGCGGGTTTGATCCCCGTCAGCCACCCCAAGATTATGTCTGCAATAAGCTTTACAACCAAACTCTTCAAAATTCACGATTGGATTATTCTTAAGCTTCCTGAAAGTGCCTCAGTACAACTTCCATCACGGGGCATGTTAATGGTTAAAGGTACGCTTAACAACATTCCTTTTAAAGCCTTGCTTGAGCCAGACGGAAGGTATGGGCAAGGAATAAAGCCAAGTCATTGGTTTCGGCCTGACCAACAACTTCTTGATGACGCTCATGCTGGCGCAGGAGATACCGTAGATGTCTCGCTTGAGCCAACCAAAGAATGGATAGAGCCACAAGTGCCAGATGATGTACAAAAGGTACTCTCTACTTCATCTAAGGCAGAAGCTTTGTGGAAAGATATTACTCCCATGGCACGGTGGGATTGGATTCGTTGGGTACGAGCAGTCAAAACGCCCGAGACTCGTAAGAAGCATCTAGAAGTTATGCTGGATAAGCTTAATAAAGGCATGAGGCGTCCTTGCTGCTTTAATCGCAATATGTGTAGCGAGCCATATGTATCGCATAATTGGACTCTTCTTCCCCCAACAGAAGCATAGAAATATAGCTTATCGTCTTGCAAGCTGAGGTAATTTTAATTTATATACATTGGCATGAATGCCTTTATATGCAAGGACATAGTCTTTAGTAAAATAACTTCTATTCCTAATAATAAGTGCATCATAGACAGGGTCCCCTGTTTTGCCATTGGACATGACTATCCAATTGGCGTATTCTTCTGGATTGCCAAGGGACGGTCCCCACTCTTTCTCGACTCCTTCATGGACAATCTGATGTAAGTCTATGCCGCTTTTAAAAGCAACTGGATTAAAATATGATACTGACAATAATACATAATCGCTTCGCCTCACATGTTGTTGAAGAAATGTAGCAATATCTTTGTTGTAAAAAGAGCTGGATCCCATTAATCCATCTGTCACTGTAATAACATTGTTGGGGAAAAAAGATATAAGCTGAAGAATAGCAATTACAATAACGCCCAATGCAATTTTTCTAGACAATTGAGCAACATACCCAACCATAACAGCAGCAAGAGGGAGAATAAAAATTCCATATCGTACATTAAACCATTCACCAGAAATAGTGCGAGAGGGATTCCAATGAAGCTCTGGTACATTAATTATAGAAAATCCTAAATACAAGGAAAGAATATTAAAAATAATGGGAGATTCTAAGAATAGAATAAGGACACATTTTGTTAGTAATGAATATGATTTTGACATTAAGAGAAGATATGTACCAATTCCTACGAGAATCATTATTGGTAATCCTATGTTGTCTGTCATAGCATACCAATAGGCGATGACAGATATAGGGAGACTATGCTTGGTAATAAGACTAGCATTTGTTTGTAAATACGATTGTTGTGCATGTGCCGAATATGGCCCAATAGCAAAAAACAATGGGTTTTTAAAAATAAGCGTATTCCATAAGAGCCATAAAGTAACGCCAAAAACAACCGGAAAAGCATATAAAAGTAATTTTGCAAGTGTTGTGGTGAGACGATTTTTCCTTACATAGATGTCGTACCCTACAATAAGAATACTTTCCCAAAAAGTCACAAACCATCCATCATAGCGAGTAAGCACCTGGAAAAATCCTAAAATTCCAAGAAGTAATATAAATCTTTCGTCATGCTTGGTAATCCAGTATGCAAAACAGAAAATCGAAAGACTAAAAAATACTACATAGAGTGGTTCTGTTAAAGGAGTAGTTTGTAGATAAAGTATATTTGCATTGAGTGCAAATATAGCTCCTCCAGCAATTGCGGCGAAGGTATTTTTTGTAAGAATTTTTATTGCACCATACAAAGCATACGCAGAGATAATATAAGAGATCATAGAAAAAATGCTTGCTGCAAGACCAGAGTGCCACATAAAATCATTCCAAATAAATACGAGTGGCAATACATGACTAAGTGGTGGCCAGACTCCCCCTAATTGGGCAAATCCAGGTTGTAAGTTGTCTATAACAAAACGGGAAATATTTAAATGAGACATGGCATCGTTATAGGCAAGAGAGACATGTGTCTCGTAGGAAATTATTGTTGCAATAAGACTTAAAAAGAAAGCAAATAATATAAAATAGGTATCGATAAATCTGGATATACGAGAAAATGTTTGTGTAATTTTTTCTTGCATATTAGTTAAACGATATAGACGGTGCAGGCGAAATAGAAATTTGCGGAGAGATATGTACTTGTTTGCCTGGAATTTTTTGCAAATGAAGTCCATGCTTGGTTTTATGCCAAAAATGAGGCTTGTAGAGTAATTCATAAATACCATAGAAAGCTGCTGCACTTATTAAAAGCCAATACGCAGGGGTAAGAAGTGCATAATACACAATATTCCATTGATTTCTTTTTACTGCAGAGACCATATAGTAGTATGTGTACAAAAAATTACCAAAAAATAACGAGATGACTGCCATATAAAAGATTGGAGGAATAAAAAAAGAATCCACAAGATTACCGATTTGCATACGAAAAACAAAGTATGAAATAGTAAGAATCCACATGAGAGGGTTAATAAGTGTTGACAACACTTTTCCTCCAATTACCAGTTGAAAAATAAATATGTCTGATTTACTTCTATTAAAATTCTGAGGATCTCGCATATGAACAAAATATGTTTGGATATACCCTTTTATCCAGCGAGATCTTTGATACAACCAATTTCTCACAGAGCTATTCGCCTCTTCAAGTGTGTATGAATTAATAATTGCTGTCGTTAAGCCATTTTTTATAAGCCTCATGCCTAAATCTGCATCTTCTGTTACATTAAATGAATCCCAACCACCAATTTTTTTTAATTCTGAGGTGAGAAAATGATTGGATGTCCCACCCAAGGGAATAGGAGCTTTAATAGATTGTAATCCAGGAAGGATAAGATCAAACCACAAAGAGTATTCTGCAGTAAAAAGACGGGTAAGTACATTTTGCTTTGTATTATAAAAATTTAATTTTGCTTGTATACAATGGATATTCCCTTGAGTCTTTCTAAATGCAACAACTGTT
>DASQJJ010000098.1:0-4258 GCA_035631115.1 Candidatus Eiseniibacteriota bacterium | reverse complement strand
TGAAAAAGATATGCGCTGACTACTGCACCAAGAGCAGCAGGATTAAAAATGTGCTTTTTTTTAATTGCACAAATATATTTTGAAGCAATGGCAACAACCCCAATAAGAAGATATGTAGGAACGTCTCTTGCCAACTGCAATGGCGACATAATAAGCGTAAGGATAAGTGCAGTAATGTAGACAGACTCTACATTGGTTGGCACCTTAAGCGTATATGCAAATGCTTTATTTGTAAGGTAACAACTGGTAACAAGAATGCCTGTAGTAATAATAATTCCTATTGGGGAATAGGTGAGAATGCCGACAAATCCAAGAAGTACCGCAACGCCAACAAGAAACAACAGCACATACAAGACAAGCCTGTACATGGTAATTCTGTCTAAAAGATTATCAATTATGTTTAACATAAAGCTGTCATTCTGGCTTGTCCAGAATCTGATCATAAAGATCTTTTAGTGTTGGATTTAGCTTTTTGATCATAATCAACTTTTCTACCCTATTCATATCCTTTATTTGCTTCTCTCTAATAATTGCTTCATTAATGGTATCAAAGGTTTCAAAATAAATTAACTTATCTAAATTATATGTATCCGTAAATCCTTTCACTAAGTGATTCTTGTGTTGATATACTCTTTGAACCAAATTGCTGGTAACTCCTGTATAAAGCGTAGGTCTATTATTTGCCATAATATACGTAAAGCCTTGTTTCATATATAGATCCTGGATGCGCTTCGCTTACCAGGATGACGTTGGTTAGATGACATACGTATTGAATCCACTTGTCATGGTTGCAATGCCATGCTTATCTATCATATAACCTTCTAATCCATTTTGCTTTTCGAGAAAATATATACCATTGGACTGCATTGCAAAAACTGCAGTAGCAAATCTATCTGCTTCATACACATTTTTTCCAATAACCGTGACGCTTACCACGTTTTCTAATCTCCCACCTTTCAGGTGGGAGTTTTGGTGGGGGTCATAGATGTGCTGTCCCCTAACATATGTCCCACTTGTTGCAATACCTTGTGTAGTTAGCCCAACAACTTTAATGATTTCTTTTGGGTTGAATGGATTTCGTATACCTATTCTCCATTCTTCTCCCTTTTCATTTTTTCCAGCTACTTGGACATCTCCCCCTGCATCTATAGAAAAATTCTTGAAGCCTTTTTTTGCCAAGAGCTTACAGGCATTGTAAATTGCCCACCCTTTTACAAGACCAGATGGATCGATGCTGCCATCGTGCTTGACTATGTTGAAATATCCATTTGTTTCTTTTGTTGTTTGGTTTGCCAAGCGAAAAACCAATTTCATGTCTTTAGATAAATCTTTTCTTTGTATTTCGCCTTTATTAAATAGAGAAATCTCGCTTTCCTTTTTATAGGTACTAAATTGATTATCTATAGCTTGAAAATATGCAAAAACAGCATCACAGTCTTTTTGTGTTGCGTAAGAATCGGCAAGAATAACGGTAATGGGCATACCCATAAGGATTCGCGTTGTGTGCATAAGAAGACTATTTTGCCATTGCTAGGGTTGCAGAGAGTACTTGCTGGAATGCCTCCGATGTTTGGGTAGCACCAGTGACAACATCCACCTGAGCAGATTGTGCCGTGATTGCTTCTTGCTTAAGCAGTGGCAAGGCGGCATTACTTACCTCTGTTGTATGTCCTGGCTTATTGGGGAATTGTAAAAATTGTACATCACTTATTTTTCCACCACTGACTACTAATTTTATTTGGAGCGGACCAAAGCCTCTGTCGGTCTGGACTACATCACTCGTATACGATCCATCTTTGTATTGCGCTGCTGCACTCGAAGGCGCTGGAGTAGATGATGTTGGTTTTGCAACAATTGGAGCATCGTCGCCGTCCATTTCCTCTTTTTTATTCCAAACAACAATTCCTGCAGTAAGAAGACATAGGACAATAAGAATAAGAAGAAATTTTTTCATACTTGTAAGTATAGCAATGGAATAACTATAAAGGCAATATCTGAGAAAACGCTGAAGAGGTTTATTGGCTTTGACTTTGGGTCATGCCATCGCCATTATCTTGTGATTGTGATTGACTACTGTCGGATTGAGAATTACTCTGACTATTTCCTTGAGAAGACGTTGTGTAATAATAGTACCCATTATTCGTTGTAGAACCTGTTGTAGGAAGTCCCGAATTCTTTGTTGGCTTTGCTGTTGGCGTAGGTGTAGGTGTACTTCCTTGGTCTGAATTGTAGACAGATGTAGGTGTTGCAAGACCTGTTGGAGTATTCTGTGCGCTAGATGGAGTCTTTGTGAGAAACCCCCTAACAATAAAAAATCCAACAACAAGGATAATTGCTATAACAATTATTCCAATAATAAGTCGTGTTTTGCTGCCTTCTTCTTCCACCCGTGCAGTATAACACTATAGTACCTAATTTTCAAGATAGCTTGAAAAAGGAGCACTAAAAAGCTATACTCCAGGCTATGCCAGTAACGTTTAGACGATTAGGAAAAAATGGAAAACTCATTGTAAACACGTACAGTGACGAAATTGATCTTAATAGAAATCAGCTGTCCCGCGAACTTGGAGGTCTACCAACGTCCCGAATTATTACTGCTTTTTCACATACAGAGTTAAAAAGAAGAACTCGGCCTTCTCCAAGAGGAGAAAGGTATCCTGATGAGGTCGTTATGAGGATGGGAAAAATGGACGAATTAATTGCTGGGTTTAGCGAGGTAGATTATCACGACGAAGCTGGACGGCCAATCAAAGCGTACCCTGGAGCGCAAGTTGATACAACAAGCGATACATTTACTGCAGAAATAAATGGCACAAAAATTACCTATATCCGAGCACGGGGAGAAAAACGCTAGTATCCTGTAGGCTTGTATTGCTGCATCATTTTCTGCACATCCTGTTGGGTCATTCCTGTTGGATATCCAGAAGGTGTACTACTTGGAATAGCCTTCATCATCTGAGACATATCGGTAAAGGTAACATCTGAAGGCGGTGTAAAAAGTGAATCTGCAACAGCCGCAGGTTTGCAACTTTCTTTGAATTTCTCAAGTGTTGTCATAAGCCCCTGGCTTTTGTCTTCTACTTGACCTGTCGATGACCCTGAGCCTGCCGAAAGGGTTGGCTGCATAGACCCTGTTGTGGAAGGAGTAATAGAAACTTCTGGAACATTCATGATTGTTCCTTTTTTACTGCCGACTTGCCAAAAATACATTTTTTTATCCTTCATAAGGATACTTGTGGCATCAGACTTGCCAACATTTGCATCCACATGGACCGAGCCCAATTTAAGATATGCAACTGTTGCTACTCCTTCGTCGGAGGTGAAATGACATTCGAGAGAAAGATTTTTGGACAATGCATCTTTAATAGTGTTAAAGACTCCCCCGTGCTCTTCGTTTTCCACTTTGGGTGCCATTTTTTGTGCAGATTTGGTGTAAAGGTAATATCCTGCTCCAACAAGAAGAAGGAGAAGCAAGACAACGACAACAACAATAACCTTTTTCTTCATAATTGCATGATAGCAATATCAGTAATTTTGTCAAGTATTGACGCTCGTATTACTTTTTTGATCTTGCTGCCCAACAATATTTCCTTCTGCGTCAACTGCGATAATACCTGCTTTCCTGAATTGTTCTGCAAGCAAAAGCTGGTTGGGAGTATATGTTCCGTCCTTTTCCCTATGAAATGCATCAACCATTGCAACTGTTGCTGTGCTGCCATCAATCGTAATATCTGCAACGTGCATGGAAAATTTCCTATCCCTTTGCATTGCAATATCTAGTGCATCAAATAACTCATCATGGAGTAGTTCTGGATTTGCAGCAATGAATAACTTGAGAATATTTCCTCTACTCCCCCCTAGTCCTGCCCGTACATTATCTATCCCAATGTCTGGTTGAGGACCTGCATAATTACCATTAAAAAGAAATTGTATGGTATCTGCATCTACTCTTCTATATGCCATTCCTTGAAAGAAAAATTGATTCCATTTTTTAAAATCTGCTTGGAATCCTAAATTGTCCCATGCGTTTTCAAAAGCTTGCCATCTTTCTGGAGCAAGATTTTCATCTCGATTATGACCCGTTGTATTGTAGAAAAGAGCCGTCCCTGCATGATAATCGTCAGGCTCACCTTTTTTTATAGGGCGTCGTATGTCCTCTGCAGTATTTGGTTGTCCCAGTGTTGCCTGAGGAAGACCTTCAAATAAATCGGGCTTATCTCCTGCCAAGACTTCTAATGCATTGTGATCTGTTGGAGCT
>DASQJJ010000097.1:0-7901 GCA_035631115.1 Candidatus Eiseniibacteriota bacterium | reverse complement strand
CATATGACTGCACATATTAACGTAACTTTTGTCATTATCTTTCTTATTCTTTGGTCTTAATTCTCCCTATTTTAGTGGGCTTAAAAAATACTCCTATCCCCTACTACAGGACTTAAATAAAAAATGTCGTTAGGAAATTTTATACAATAAGTAGAATCTTAAGATTTGCTTACCTTCTAGATCTTCGTAGTCCCTGTGGCCTAATCAGTATTCTGGATAATCCAGATTCTGAAAAAGCTTCCGCTTCGCCTCCAACGGGAGCATGCTTTACCTGTGTCCCTGATGTATCGCTAATGCTTCCACCATTATCTCCAAGATCTTGGACTAGTTTTCCGCCAAGTGAAGTAAACTCGTTATCGTCAAGAAAGATAGGATTATTGCCAATAGGCTCGTTTTGCAGATTAAATTTGTAGATATGGGAATATGATGCACGAGTTGCTTGGTGTAGTAAATCTGTTCTTGGCATAGAGACGAAATTGTAGCAAGAAATGTAGTGTTTTCTGTAAGAAATGTGTTATTTTCCTGCAAAAAAAGTGTTACCAAGGGGTAAAAGAAGTTTTCCCATACGTCCTGTGCCATGGGCCAAGTATGTGCCAATTGTTGTCCAATAAGCGTCCCAGAGGCCTTTCTTAAGCCTCATAGAGGGTATGGCAGACAGAGTGACACGCGTTGAGAATTCGTCCCACTCGGTAAAGCATTTTTCATATACACCATCTGTCTTCGCAGTAAATTTTGTAAGGAATTGGACAAATGGTGATTGTGGATTCCACATTTTGTCTTTGTCTTTTGGCTTTATACTAAAGCCTCGTATTGCGTAGCGCCTTTGGATTGCTAAGGGACTAAGACTAACAATATTGTCAGAGCCCATACTGTATGTCCAAAAAGAAAGGGATTTTTTCTGAACATCTTGCTTAATAGTACCTAACCGAAAGAAATAATCATGGTCGTGGTACGATTCAATGGAGCTAACAAATTGGGTAAGTTGATTGGGCTTTGGGAAATGCGGATGGTACAAGACTGGCTCTAGGGAGATTGCAGGGAAGTCCTTTGTTGATTTCTGTAATTCGCGTAACGCCTTTTTTAAGTGATAAAATGCCTCTTTTACCTCTTTGCTAAAAGGGTCATTCTCATTGGAGAAAGCAATGGCATCTATATCAACAATTGTTTTTCCGTCTTCCCCTCGTATAACACCAGGATTTTCTGCACCTTCCAAATAAATAATTTTTTTGTCGGTATCTATTTTTTTAATGGTTGTCTTTGGTCCAATAAGCCGAGTGAGTGCGCCTCCAACAATAACTATGGTGAATCCATGTTGTAAGCCCACTTTTTGAACTTGTGTGATTGCTTCTCGAAGGTTCATAAGAAATATTCTACACTACCTACTTTGTCATTGCGAGCAAATATCTCTTATCGTATAATCTCTGTCTATGTCACAGATAGATTTAGATAATAGCCGACAAAAAAGAGCATGTGGTCTCTATGGAATAAATAATGGAACATGTGACGCTCGTAATGGAGCGAAATGGCAAGGTGAGATAGAGCTTCGCAATGGCAATGCTCCTCTTATATTGCGTGTATGTACTGCACCAAGTCTTAGTGAAATGGAGGCATGTGGAGAAGTAGCAAGAAGAGGACTAAGACTAAGTCGGCAATAACTTGACAAAAGTTTTCTTTAGTCGCAAAATAAATGTAGGAGATTATTGTCCGACGTATGACTGCTCAAGACGTTTTAGCGCAACCTGTTGCATCCCCTTCCGAGGAGACTCACTTACCTCTTCCCTCTCCTCAAAATAATATGCCGCCGGACTTACTGCTGCATATAAATGATTATTTAGATTATCTCTCGGTAGAAAGGAATTGTAGTAAGCTTACTATTAGAGACTACCGGCATTACTTGGAAGTATTTGGTGAATGGTACGGCACAACTCAACCTCATAGGACTATAGAGGACTTGGATATTCCCACAGTTAGACGATTCCGCGTATTCTTAGCCTCCAAAATGGATAGACATGGCATGACGATGAAACGAGTTACCCAGAATTATTATATTATCTGTCTGCGCTCTTTCTTAAAATTCTTGCTTAAGAATGATGTCAAGACACTTGAGCCAACAAAAATAGATTTACCCAAGACAGAAAGTAGAAGTTTAAAATTTCTTGAACGGGACCACATAGACCATATGGTTACAGCAATAGACACCAGCAAGATTGAAGGCATTCGAGACCGAGCGATGCTCGAGCTTCTTTTCTCAACGGGCCTTCGTGTATCCGAATTATGTAAATTAAATCATCAACAGGTAAATATAGAGAGGCGCGAATTTGGGGTAATAGGAAAAGGTGGACGTGCACGTGTTGTCTTTATTTCAGACCGCGCGGCAGACTGGATAGAAAAATATATGGCAGCACGAGAAGATACGTATAAGCCGCTTTTTATTAGGTATTCAGGAAAAGAAATTCCGGAAAATGGCGGAGAAAAAATGCGTCTTACCCCACGAAGTGTGGAGCGAATGGTAAAGAAATATGTTAGGGTTGCCAGAATTCCTGTGGATGCAACAGTGCATACACTTCGTCACAGCTTTGCCACAGATTTACTTTCTAATGGGGCGGATCTTCGAAGTGTACAAGAAATGCTTGGTCACAAAAATATTGCCACAACCCAAATTTATACCCACATTACCAACAAACAATTAAGAGACGTGCATAAAACATTCCATAGTGGTAATAAAGAAAAGTAAATTTTTTTGTTGTTTTCTTACTTTATTTTAACTTTTTCTTCCTTTCTGCTTGATATCCTTTTTTGACATGATTGAAGAAGAGGTGGTGTATTGTCCCAAGACCAACGAGCCCTGTGCAGACAACTGTCCAATTAAACAAGTTGTTGGTAAATGGAGAAGAACAGCCCACGGAAAGGTATCGCAAGGACTAGTGAATAGACAAGCAAGATATGTGCAGGAGTCAGGGTATTGGAAATCCCAAGGAGTTTTGTGTCCTACGATTCCCACAAAATAAGCTGCAGTTATTCCTTAGGAAGTTCCCAAAATTCTTTCCCCATGCTGTCCCAGGGCATGCGCATTTCATCTGGATCTTCCATATTAAATTGCTCACTTGTCATGTAAATAACTGTTGCTGGGTGCTCAAAAGGATTCATATAGCCATGTGCTACCCCTTTTGGAATAAATACCCAATGAGACTTCCCTCCTCCAAAAGACAAACGCATTGTCTGCCCTTTTGTCTTAGAATTCTCACGCAAATCCCACAATCCAATGGTTAATTTATCTTCTGGTAAGACAGTCTGGATTTCGTCTTGCTTTAAGTGAAAATGCCATGCTTTGACTGCTTTTGGCATTACCTTAGACCGACTCATCTGCCGTACAGTAAATTCTGGAAATGCCTCTAATTTTCCATCTTGGGTAAAGCGAGCAAGCTCGGAAAAGTCCCCATCTTCTCCGGTAAATACTTTTATCTCTACAACCTGCACGCCTTCAATAACA
This sequence comes from Candidatus Eiseniibacteriota bacterium, assembly GCA_035631115.1. Classification (GTDB taxonomy): domain Bacteria; phylum Patescibacteriota; class Microgenomatia; order Levybacterales; family UBA12049; genus DASQJJ01. The sequence continues at coordinate 4,411 of DASQJJ010000097.1, read as the reverse complement.
GACTTTTTGGAATAATCCTGAACATACATAAATGGTTGGTATTCTTTTGCAATATCGGATTTAGAAAGAGGCATATATAGAGTATAGAAAAGATTTTATTAATTAACAAGACGTCGTGGGGCAGCTTGTGATGCTCGAGTATGGAGTGGTGCCAGTACCCGTGTCTGGTATGTTTCTGGGGTAAGGCGAGTTGGCTCAAATCCATTGTGGATAAGATATGCACCTGGTTGTGTTGTTTTAATGCTCTTATGATATCCATCGCGTCGAAGTATACTTTTCATACTTTCTGTCCTATCGGTAATAAGGTCAACTCGCATATCATCAACAACATTCATTCCTGCGTCTCGCAGATGCTGGATTTTTTCTATCTTGGACATAACAGGAATAACAGGCCTTTGTCCGACAGCATCTGCCAAGACATATGCTGTGAGGTCATGTCTTCTTTTGTCTCCAAAATAACCCATTTCACTGTATGCTTCCTGCATACTTGGAATATATTCACCTCTTTGTGCCGCCTCGTACTGCATGGTGCTCTGCTCCATAACCACATGCGACCCATGTCCATTCCCTGCTGCTGTTGGCTCGGATACTGTTGCAATTACTCCTATTCCCAAATTTGCTACTGTTTCAAACATCTGTTCACGCTGTTTTCCGCAGTCATGGCCAGGGAGTGTAAAGTGGGATCCCAGACCAATGCATGGACATCCGTAGTCTGCCCGAACAATTGCAGGATGGGTCTGGGGCTTATTCAAACCCAATTTCCATACTTGTATTTGCATATTGGTTTCGGGATGATGGTATTCGTCATAAGAAAAGATAACATCTCGAGAGCCTTCTCGCGTGTTGAGTATAAGAGGAGCAATAAGATCTCTCTTTACGATAAAATCTTCTCCCTGGAGGGTAACCTTTTCCCACTCTCGCAGCCCTGTATGATGCTCTTCTTGCTCTTGCATTGGTTGCGCGAAGTGCTCAATCATATAAAAAAAAGACGCTCATGTGAGCGTCTGTATTGGCCTTTTTGGCAATGAGAATATTCTTAGTGAGAAAATTTCCCAAAAAAAATCCAGAGTTAGTCTTCATGGCCTCTGGAATTATATTATGAGTTCTGGGGGATATTCTTGTCAACTATCAATTTTTCACAGTGTTTTCTGCGGCTAGTATGACATTTTCCAGAAGACAGGCAACATTCACTGGTCCTACTCCTCCAGGGGTAGGAGTATACCAACCAGCAATATCTTTTATGTCGTCCTCCTTATAGTCTCCATAAAATTTCTCATCATCACCTCGTGTCATACCAACATTTAAAAGAATTGTGTCTTTAGTAATCATGTCTTTTGTAAGTATGCCTGGCTTGCCAACAGCGGTAATAATAATATCTGCAGCTTTGGTAATAAAAGATGGATTTGGTGTTGTACTATCAATAATAATGGGGTCCGCTCCCCTTTCTTGCAGCTGTGCAATAATAGGAAGTCCCCCAGTTGGACCTTTCCCCATAACCACAATGTTTTTGCTTTGCAACCATTCATTAAATGATTCACCAGTAGCAACTGTTTCTTTCATCATCGGTACTTCTAGAAGCTTCATGATAGCAGCAGCTAATGGAACAGTAAATGGAGAATTAGCAACAAATCCATCAACGTCTTTTGTTGGCATAATTGATGCTATTAATGCTTTTTCATTAAGGGTTTTAGGAATTGGAAGCTGCAAAATAATTCCATGAATCGATTCGTCTCTTTGGAGAAAATCAATGGTTTCTTGCAATGTTTCCTGAGAGACATTTTCTTCATGATTATACACACTTACCACTACCCCAATTTCTTTTGCTTTTTTTTCTTTTTGGGCAATATAGGAAGTGGTTTCTGGATTGTCCCCTACTCGCACCACTGCCAAATGGGGTTGAATATGATGCTCGGATTCCAGCAAATCTACCCTTTCGATAAGCCCAGCAAGAATATAATTAGCAACTGTTTTGCCATCTAAAATCATGGCTATATTATAACAGAATTAAAGGAGCGTAAGTAAATTGACTCAAGGTAAGGAATTTAGTATAGTGTGCCTGTATATGCCCCAAGCAGAAATAAAAGTATTTCGAAGAGGAGAAGAGTTTTTTGAATCTACTGATCGAGATTACAATAGACCTCTCCGGGTTTTGGGCGGAGGAACATTAATGGCAGAAAAAATGGACCAAAAAGGTGGACCAACAGGGACTGCCAGTGCTTGGCAAGTTGTAAGGGATTCACATACGAGAGTAGGAAGAGTAGGAGGAAGGACTCCACAGAGTAGGGATTTCCCTTTTCCGCCACAAGGAACGACACCTTTAATTTTTATTAAGGGAGGAAGTTAAGCGTCTTCAGTTTTCTTTTATCTCACAATGAGGCGGAGAGGTCTATCGGGTATTTGTCGCTCAACTTCATTTCGTACTTTGGTAAATAATGCTCTTCGTCCCCCAGTAGATACATGTGACATGTCTTTTGTTACGTCTATGTGTAATACTTCTTGTCCAGCACGCTCAATTTCATACCATTGAAGGCCTGGGATCATGTGTATTCCGGCGCGTATTGTCCTGGGAGATGCTAAGATCCTTGTTTGGATTCTCTTATCAACTGGTTGACCGATGATTCGAGTGTCTTCTGCATCGAGTCGTAGTTGTACCAGCCTCTCTCCTTGTTGGATATATACAGGAATATGTTTGGACATATATTACTCAACACATGTTGCAGAGGCGACATGGTCCCCTGCTTTGGAGAAGCGCATTAAGATAACTCCTTGTGTTGCGCGGGACAAGCGAGGAATAGATTTTAGCTCAAGTTGTACAACCTGTCCTTTCTTGGAAGTAATAATTACATTTTGTGATTCTGGAGGTAAGATTTGTGAAACAACAACTTTTCCTGTCTTGTCTGTTACATTTGCTACTTTTACCCCCATCCCTCCTCTTGTTTGTCCACGGAATTCTGATGCTAAGGTTTTTTTGCCAAGACCATTTTCCATAACAGTCAGAAGGACAGCATCTTTATCTGCATGATGTACAATATCCATACTAATAACTTCATCAGTACTTCCTATCTTTATTCCCCGGACTCCTTGTGTTGCACGACCCATTGGGCGCACTTGCTTTTCGTTAAAGCGGATTGCTTTTCCTTCTTTTGTTACCAACAATACTTCGTCATCATCACTGGTTAGCGTACTCCAGACCAACTCGTCTCCTTTATCCAACTTAATTGCAACAATACCACTTCTTCTAATATTTTCAAATTCACTTACTTTCGATTTTTTCACTGTGCCATTTCGTGTTGTTAGGAATACATACGTATCCTTTAATTTACCAGCATAGTTAATAAATGACTCTACCCTCTCCCCTGCTTCGATATTGAGTAAATTCACAATGGCACTGCCCTTACTGGTTCTGGAAGATTCCGCAATTTCGTATGCTTTTATTTGGTACACTTTTCCTTTGTTGGTAAAAAAGAGTAAGTTGTCGTGTGTTTGGGCGTAGCGGATATTCATAATATCGTCCTCGTCTTTGGTGGTCATGCCCTTTACTCCCTTCCCGCCTCTGTGCTGTGTGGAAAAAGATGTCGTTGATTGCCTTTTAATATATCCAGTATCGGTAATAGTAATGACAGTTGGTTCGTTAGGAATAAGGTCCTCTTCAGAGAATTCATCTACTTTTCCTTTATACACTCTTGTTCGTCTTTCGTCTCCAAATTTGTCCTTAAGATTTTTTAATTCTTCACCAATTACTTTTAAGACTTTTTCTGTATGAGCAAGTAAATCTTCTAGATATGCAATTGTTTCTCTAACCATAAGTAATTCATCTTCAATTTTTTGCCTTTCTAGAGCTGCGAGACGTCGAAGTTGCATATCTAGAATTGCAGTGGATTGCAGCTCGGAAAGTTTAAACTTCGTCATTAAATTCTTCTTTGCTTCTTCTTGATCTTTAGACTCGCGAATGGTCTTAATAACAGCATCAATGTTATCGACTGCAATTTTTAGTCCTTCCAGAATATGAAGTCTAGCCTTTGCTTGTCTTAGCTCAAACTCGCTTCTTCTGGTAATAACAACAAATCGGTGTTTTATGTATTCCTCCAAAATTGCCTTAAGAGTAAGGGTTTGGGGTGTGCCATCTACAAGTGCAACAACGTTTCCTGGGAAAGAAGTTTGGAGTGCGGTATTTTTGTATAAATTATTTAATACCTTTTTAGGTGCTGCGTCCCTTTTTAATTCAACAACAACACGAAGTCCATGTCTATCTGACTCGTCTCGAAGGTCTGTAATGCCCTCTACTTTTTTCTCTTTTGCCAAGTCTGCAATTCGTGCAACAAGAAGCGCTTTATTTACCTGGTATGGTAATTCGGTAATAATAATGGCACTTTTTCCTTGTCCAATATCTTCTATTTCTGCTTTTCCTCTT
>DASQJJ010000096.1:0-3142 GCA_035631115.1 Candidatus Eiseniibacteriota bacterium | reverse complement strand
GCAATTCGTGTACTCGAGCAATCGCCCAATCGCCCAGTAGACCTGGAAAAAAGAGCTCTTAGTCTTTCTGCAGCACTCCTGGACCTTTGCCTTGAGGATGCACCGGATTCACAGCGAGTAAAAATTAAAGAAGAATATGGAAATGGCTATAATTTTGCAAAAACACTTTTGGAAAAAGGCCATGCATTAGCAAAAATGAAAGAGATTATTAAAGCACAAAAAGGAGATCCAACAGTAACTGATGCAATTCTTACAACAAAACTTGGCAAACATATTCATAAAGTACTGGCAACCCATACAGATAAAATACACGAAATAAATAGTCACAATCTTACTGTTGTTGCAAAGCTTTTGGGTGCCCCTATGCAAAAAGGGGCAGGAATTTATTTAGACAAAAAGATTGGGGAAAAATTTGAAAAAGGAGATACCCTCTTTACGCTTTTTAGTGAAAATGAGTATAATCTGAAAGAGGCAGTTGCCTCACTGCCTAATTTCCCCATAATGAAGGTATGAAAAAATTTATTCTATCAACTTTTATTTTATTATTTGTATTAATTGTTGGAATTCTCCTGTGGTGGACGAATGGAATTAGGGCGCAAAATCCAAAAGACACAACGCAAAAATTATTTGTAATTATAAAAGGAGAATCGAGCCGCCAAATTGGTGCAGATTTAAAAAAGTCTGGTCTTATTCCAGACCAATATGTATTTTATGCATTAGTAAAATTAGGAGGATTTGATGGAAAAATTCAGGCAGGAGATTTTCGCTTGTCGCCGAGCCAGACACCATCAAATATTCTTACCACGCTTACCAAAGGGACCCTGGATGTCTGGATAACAATTCCCGAAGGACTCAGGGCAACAGAAATTGCAGAAAAACTCCAAAAAAATATTTCTACCTATGATATGTCGTGGAGTGCAAAATTACAGCAAGAAGAAGGATACCTATTCCCCGATACCTACCTTTTTCCCAAAGACGCAACAGTTGAGCAGGTTATTGCTATTATGAAAAATAATTTCAATGTAAAATATACACAAGCGTCCGCAGGCGCAACAACAAAATATACACAGCAAGAAGCAGTGACTATTGCATCCCTAGTACAAAGAGAAGGAAAATCAGATGCAGATATGAAGTATATTGCCTCTGTTTTGGAAAATAGATTGCAGCTTGGTATGGCCTTGCAAGTAGACGCATCTGTTCAATACATAATTGGAACAACCTTTAAATGGTGGCCACAACCAACAAGTGCAGACTTAAAAATTGTCTCTCCATACAATACCTATAAAAATCCAGGACTACCTCCAACACCTATTGCCAATCCAGGACTTGTTGCCCTAACAGCTGCCATGCACCCTGCAGACACGAATTACCTATATTACATGACCGATAAAAAAGGAGTGACGCATTTCGCCAAGACCTTAGAAGAACAAACAGCCAACATCACGAAGTTTGGGTTATAACCAATGAAAAGTTTTTAAATTACTTTTTTCGCTGGGGAGTAGATATTACTTCAAATTCTGTTGCATCATTACCGTTTCTTGCATCATTACCGCTACTACCACCAAGTGTATAATCAAATCCATAAAGTCTGTGTTTGCCATCCTCAGACCGAGAAAGTTCAATAAGCCTTCTACCAACAACAGTTAATTCTAGGCCATCATATATTCCGCCGTACTTTAATCTGACGCGTGAACCAACTGGTACACCTTTTACCAAAGCAGAAGTATATCAAACTATACAAATGATATCCACTAGAGGAAAATTCAACTTACTAATTTTTTGGAGCCGCGGAAGAATCGTTTTACTTTTGCAACAGGGCGTGTAGAAGACTCTTCTTCATGAATATGTCTATGCTCTTCTACGGGCTCTTCGTCGCGGGCATCCATGACAAAATCATCTTCCTCGTCCTCTGGCATTTCTAAAAGCTCTGAAATCGCAGTATTTTCTTCTACCTGATCTAGAAGCATTTGAAGCACTCTTTTTCCTTTGGATGTACCAAATAAAAAGACTAGTCCAGCACCAATAATTAGACCCAATACAAATCCGTTAAAAAATCCGCCTCCATGATGCCTTTGGTCGTTCATTATTTACCCTCCTTTGTATGTTTTTTATTTGCACCCGACAAAAGCGATGCAATTATAGATACTATTTTCCCCCCCGAAATAACAGTAGACAGAGATTCGACTGGCTTAGAAATACTTTCACTAATTACCCCTGCATCATCTAATACTTTATTTGCACGCGAGATAGTATTCTTTAATTCTCTCAAGATAAAAAAGACTTGAATTCCCAAAACAACAAGAAGGAGTGTTAATACACCTACAACAACGTATAGAAGAATTTGAGCAGTATCCATATCCTTTTTAGATTACTCTAGTTTTGGTGATTAGTCAAGATTTTCTGATTTATTACCATTTTCTTTTGTAGAATAAATTTCTAATTTCTAATTACCTAATTTCTAATCAAATACCAATAACTTAAAAAGGCAGCAGGCTATTCCCAATTCTCAGGTGAATTGAAATTTGATTGAGATACCATCCTGAAATAGTAGTAGTGTTTGGTATCAAATTTCATTTAGCGAGTCCCTCTCGAGCGTCATCCTGAAATTGGGTAGACTGGTGGCTGCCAGAGACAAGATTCAGGCCTTGCCCAGAATGACAAAAGAGATCTTGAAACCCTTCGGCCTCGCTCAGGGCGGGCAAGTTTAGGACGACGAAGAAAGGTGACAAGGCATGGTATACTATCTTCATGCAAATTGAATTCCTGCTCCTCTTTGCTCTTGTCATACTTGGCTTTGGCATTGTTGTCTATTTTCTTAATAAAAAACAGTCCTCCACTATGGATCCTACTCTTTTGGAGTGGATAAAATCTGTTCAACAAGGTTTACAGCAAAATTCAACAGATATAACACGCGTTTTGCAAGAAAATTCCAAACAACTCAATGAAAGACTCGATAATGCAGCACGAGTTATTGGAGATGTGAATAAAGAAGTTGGCAAAATGAGTGAGATTGGACGCAATATGCAAGAGTTGCAGGATTTCTTAAAAAGCCCCAAGCTTCGAGGAAATATTGGAGAGCATGTCCTCAACGACTTAATTGCACAAATCTTTCCAAAAAATACCTTTCACTTGCAATACGCAT
>DASQJJ010000095.1:0-4577 GCA_035631115.1 Candidatus Eiseniibacteriota bacterium | reverse complement strand
CTTTTGCCAAAGAATTTCTTAAAGTTTTGTCGGAAAGTACCATAACGCTCCTTACCCCAGAAGATGGAGAAATAAAAAAAGCAATTGCAACAGTTGTCTCATCCTTTTCAGAGCTGGCACTGGATGAATGCCTTATGTTGGTTATTGCCGAAAAAAGACATATCCCCTATATTTGCACCTTTCAATATGTCCATACTCTTTTTGGCAGAGAGACCTTTTATCTACCTCTTTAGATAATGAGATTTTCAGTAACGTAGTGGATGGCGAATACTATTTTGCTGGAGTTGGACTAACTACTGTTGTTGGGGCAACTGTTGGCGCGACTGTTACTACTACCCCGGTTGGCTCTACTAGAGTCCCACTTGGTTGGACTGTTTGCTGTTGGTTTTGGGAAATATTTACTGGTGCAACATCAACTATCATGTTACTGGATTGTCTGTATAAAATTGCTTTTCTTGCTTTTACATAAATAAGGACTTTGTCGCCATTTTTTGCATTCTTAAAAAATGCTTGATCTTTTAATTTTGCCGCGTCAGTTACTGTTGCAATTGTTGGTTGCTCATCTGTTGGCAAGACCATTAATTTACTTACCAATCCTACTAATTCTTTGGTCTGTTTTTCCACCGCCACATTAGGATTTTTTAAGATATTATTCAGACTATTATACTGGTTAAAATAATATGCTCCTGCGGTAATGGCAATAAGGGCAACCACCAAAAAAGTAATCATTAACCAATGGTGTGTTTGGAGACGTCTTCTTCGTGGTGCTTGCTCTTCCATAGATGTATCTATACTAAAAGCTTTCACCTTCCCTGTCAAGCCCTATCCAAGGCCTATGCATTGCTTATGCAATACCTAGGTAATCCAAGGCTAAAGAGCATTCTCTGTCATCCTGGAAGGAGTGAAACGACTGATAGGATCTCCTGTGTGGTCTACTCGAATTCATACTTGATACTTACTACTTAATACATAATACTTATTGTATGACTGCCCAAAAAGATGACCCAACCATTGACGTAAATAGTCCTTACACACCCCGTCGCCCTTCCCCGGTCATAAGCGTTTCTATTAACCATCCTATTGGCACCCTGCTTAGAAAAATCAAGAACTTCCTCACCCATCGACAAACGCTTTTTGCCACATCCTTTACCATTAAAGTTACCCCAATTGTTGCTCTAGTTTCTCTCTTTGGATTGGCAGCGCTTTTTGGAGGAGGGGTAACAACAGCGTATAATTTTGGCAAAACAGTCCAGCAAAGAATTATGGCAGCACTTCCCTCGCCAACTTCCGCGTCAAACGCGGCTTCGCCCTCTGTTATAGCAAATGTTTCAAAATCCGGCACCATCAAAGCAACCTATCAAAATCCACCTATCCCAACTGTTATCCCAAGTCAAACCGATGGATCTCATTCAGCAAGTAAAGAACCTACTCCCATCCCTGTTCTTCACTATATCTTAGTATCTCGTAGTGGATCAATTAATTATTTATCTGCTTCCAATACAATTGACCTTCAGAAATATCTTAATGTACGGGTGCTCATTACAGGAAGTTTTGACAGCAGTAAAAATACTCTTACTATTACCAAATCTTCAGATATAGAAGTACTACAATAAATAATAGTGTTGCTTCTCTCCATTGACTGATTTTATTCCCCTAGCGTATACTGCTTCCACACGCTATGCCTATCAAAGTTACAAAAATTCTACCTGAATTTACCGATACAAGAGGAAGCATTACTCGCCTTATTGACCAAAATAACATTCGCATACAAAGTATTCTGTGGATTACCAGCAAGAAAGGATCTGTGAGGGCTAACCATTATCATAAAAAGGATTACCATTATGTCTATTGTGTCAGTGGAAAATTTATCTATTCCGAAAAGGATATGCAAAAACCTAATGGGAAAATTTCCTCCGTTGTTCTTCTTCCTGGAGATTTAGTCCTCACCAAACCAATGATTTTACACAGTATGGAATTTTTAGAAAACACTATTTTTATGGCATTTACCAGCGAGACTCGAAAGCAAAAAGCATACGAGAAAGATACAAAGCGAATGCAATTAGTTAAATCATGAGACATATACAAAGCCGCAAAATTACTGCATGTAGAATGTGTGGAAGTACACAGTTAGTCACAGCAATAGATCTTGGAAAGTCTCCTCTAGCAAATGCGTATGTACAAAAAGGCAATCTCAAAAAGAAAGAAAAATTTTATCCACTCACTGTACTGTTTTGCAAAAAATGTACACTCGTACAACTTTCCCATGTAGTAAATGCACAGACACTTTTTCAGAATTATTTGTACGTATCGTCTACGTCCCCTGTTTTTGTAGAGCATTTTAAAGAATTTGCAAAGGATGCAAAGAAAAGACTACGCCTTAAAAAGGGAGACCTTATTGTGGACATAGGAAGCAATGATGGGATTCTACTCAAGCCCTTTCTTACGTACCACATGAGGGTACTCGGCATAGACCCTGCAAAAAATATTGCTCCTATTGCCCGTAAAAATGGCGTGGATACCCTTGTTGCCTTCTTCTCTCCTCGTGTGGCAAGAAATATTGTTAAAAAGTATGGCAAAGCACAGCTTATTACGGCAACTAACGCGTTTGCCCACATCGATAATCATACCCAGCTTTTAGAGGCTGTCAACATACTTCTAGAGGAAAATGGAACATATATTATAGAAGCACCATACATGATTGATTTTATTCAAAAAAAATTGTTTGACCTTATTTACCATGAACACCTTTCCTATATATCGCTTGCCCCTCTTGTCCCTTTTGTACAAAAGTTTGGAATGCGTGTTGTAGATGCAGAGCGAGTCAATAGTCATGGAGGATCTATAAGAATTTTTATTCAAAAGGAATCTACAACTACACCTATTTCTCCACGTATTACACAACTCCTTGAGTTGGAAAAACAACTCAAATTGGGAAAGATTTCTACCTACAAACAGTTTGCAAAAGATATAGAGAAAAATAAAAAAGATCTTCTCTTGCTTCTAGCAAGACTTAAAAGAAATGGAAAACACATTGCCGGCTACGGCGCACCTGCAAAGGGCAATACTCTACTCAATTACTTTGGAATTACAAGAGATATGGTGGAGTATATTATAGATGATAGCCCTCTTAAGCAAGGACTTTTTACCCCTGGGACCCATATTCCCATTATATCGCATGAGCAGTCTGAGAAAGAGAATACTGACTATCTTCTTATTCTTGCTTGGAATTTTGCAGATTCAATTATGAAAAGACTTTCTCAATTTAAAAAAAGTGGTGGAAAATTTATTATTCCTGTCCCCCACCCAAAAATTATATGAAACCAATTCCATTTGTCGATTTAGGAAGACAACATAAAATGTTAAAAGATACCATTGCTAAGGCAATGAATCGTGTTATTGATTCGTCAGATTTTATTGCCGGCAAAGAGCTAGAGAAATTTGAGAAAAACTTTGCCACATTTTGTCATAAAAGGTATGCTGTTGGGGTTAATTCAGGCACAGATGGGTTAAAACTAGCACTTCTTGCCTATGGCATTGGGAAAGGGGACGAGGTAATTACAACGGCCAACTCTTACTTCTCTAGCGCAATGGTAATTACCGAAATAGGAGCAACGGCAGTATTGGTTGATGTCTACCCAGATACCCATGCAATGAATGTTGATCAATTGGAGCATGCAATCACTCAAAAAACCAAAGCAATTATTCCCGTCCATATGTATGGACAGCCAGCAGACATGGAGGAAATTGCAAAAATCGCCCAACAACACAATCTTTTTATTATAGAAGATGCATGCCAAGCACATGGAGCTGTCTATAAGGGTAAGTTGATCCCCTATACAGAGACTGGTGTATTTAGTTTTTATCCAGGGAAAAATTTAGGAAGCTTTGGAGATGGTGGCATTGTTGTAACCAACAACAACAGCGTTGCAAATAAGATACGCATACTCAGAAATGATGGGTCAAGAAAAAAGTATATTCATGACACCATTGGCATAAAAAGCCGCCTAGACACCCTACAAGCTGCCGTACTAAATGTAAAATTACCTTATCTATCTAGGTGGAATGAAAAAAGAAGATTGAATGCTGCTTTGTATTCCTCCTATTTGCAAGATGTCCCTGGTCTGGTGTTGCCTACAGAAAAAGAAGACAGAACTCATGTCTATCATTTGTACGTCATAGAAACACCCAAAAGAAATGCCCTACAGAAATATTTAGATTCGCATGGAATCCGTACGGGTATTCACTACCCTATTCCTATACATCTTCAAAAAGCCTACGCATCAAAAGGGTACAAAAAGGGAGATTTTCCCGTAAGCGAGAAGAAGGCACAACGCATTCTTTCTCTTCCCATGTTTCCCGAGCTAACAAAAAAAGAAATACGCTCTATTAGCAATGTGGTACGAGATTTTTTTAAAAAAAGTCTATAATAGAAGTATGCACCCGCTTATCATCTCAAGAAAATCAAAAAATGGATTTGGTGGATTAAATAGATTTTATGCTGAATTGTCTCGTATGCTCCCCAAGCATTACACAATAAGTCCGGACTCATTATCTGATGTATTTAAAATATTTTTTCG
>DASQJJ010000094.1:0-5654 GCA_035631115.1 Candidatus Eiseniibacteriota bacterium | reverse complement strand
AATATGGACATTTCATAATATTTTTATAGATATACTGTAAAAATTCAGTAAGTTCTAAAGCACGACTCACTGAGCTTCATCTGAGAACTGTCTGAATTGTTAACGAACAAGACACTTTGTATTGCCCATATGTAGTGTCCTTATCGATAATAGGACCCTAAATCTGTGGCGTCAACTGGTAATAAGTGTATCAAAGTGGGTCAGTATATTTTTTAGCCTCGTTTTTGTTTTTGAAGGATGTCTTGCCAAATTCCTGCTAACAAATATCACTCAATTCTCTTAAGAAAGATTGTTATTGTGCTACTTCTTTCGATACAATCTTTTCCAAATCCATTACTCTTTTCTCTTCTTTTACAAAAGAGTCCTTATGTGAGAGTCCTGGAAGTGCTGTCATGTCCATAATAACTGCTGCATGTTTTTGTACTGCTTGTTGTAGCTTACCCAACATATCCCCTGTTTCTTGTCCTGCGTCTTTTGCATTTCTCACTTCATCAATTGCTTGAGACAAATAATTGGTTGATTTGGATAAAGTAGACAAAGCAAGATCTGTATGACCTGCATCTTTCTTAAGCAAGTACCAGGTAGATTCCAACCTTTTATCGGACTGCAAAAGGTAAAAAGAGCTCTTTTTAAGAGGATCGGAAATAAAGAAAATAATCATTCTATCTCGAAGTGTTTTCAGAAAATACAATGGATTGTCTGGAAGGATTCCTGGATATGGCAATGTATAGCTACTTGGCACGGTTGGTGTTGGGCTTAATGACCCAGAAGCAGTTGAAGGAGCTTGTCCTGAGCCAGTTGAAGGAGAAGTCATAACTTCCTGAGAAGAATTTTCTTGAGCTAAGACAACAGATTTCGGAAAGACAACAAGGAAGAGCAGAGGAAGAAAAATAAGTAATTTTTTCATTATCACTATACTACTGCTTGTATCCTACTTTTTCAAGGACAAATTGTACTGCCTCGTCTGGGTCATGCGAATAGGTATTTACTACTAAATCATAGTAGTCTTTATTCCAGTATGTCCACTCACTGTCTCCTTTTGCATACAATCTCTGCCATTTTTCGACATCTGATTTCTCTCGCACTAACACTTCCTCTTTTGCTTCTGCAATACTCATTTGTTCACGGTTAACAAGTCGATCAATACGAATATTAGTCTGGTCAACTCCATTTTCATCAACGCAAATAACTAACACCTTAAAAACATCCTGTAGATCTCTTGCAATAAATCCGGCTAATTTTGTCTCTACAATCATGTGATCTTTTGTCTGGAGAATATCTTTTAATGATTCGTCAAATACTCTATCCTCCTCATCAGGGCGAAGTCCTGTGTCCTTTTCGTTAAGGCCTAATTTATTTCGCACTGCTTCCCAAAAAATTTCTCCTCCTTCAATGCGTTTCCATTTAAGTGCATATGCTAATTTTTTTGCCAAGGTAGTTGAGCCAGATGCAATTCTGCCGGAGACACTAATAAGTCGAGTGGTAGGAAGGTCCACAGGGTTGGTATCCATTGACTGAGTATAGTATGGAACAATAGATAAGACAAGTGCAAATGTTGCAAAATGAGTGCCTGGGGCATATAATAATTTTTTTATGACAGACAGTCCCCAGAAACCAACCAGAAGAGTATCTAAAGTAACAAGAGTACGATCGGGAAGATTCGATGGAGAAGATGCAAGGAGAATAAACCCCGTTGATGCTCGTTTTAAGCCTGGTATCCCTCCTGAAGAAACAAGGGAATTAGCCAGGGTTTTGGATTATATAAAAACAGGGAGAGTCCCTGAATCAGGGTCATAAAATTAGTTTGTGAATTCTTGCACAAACATCTCGCCGTAGACTCCTGCATCGATTACTCCTATGCCCACTTTCCCAAAATCTTTCGATAAAATATTTGCCTTATGTCCTGGACTATTCATAAGTCCTTGCATAGCCAAATCCACAGTAGGAGAAAATGCTAAATTTTCTCCTGCGGATGCGTACACAACCCCTGCTTTGTCCATTCTGTCAAAAGGATTTAATCCCTCTGGACTATAATGAGAAAAATATCCTCTTTGCAACATATCCTGCGCATGAGCCCGTGCAACCTTTTGCAATAAGTCGTTCATGTGCACATCTGACAAACCAACCTTTTCCCTCTCGGTATTTACCATCTGAAGCATCTGCAATTCTGCTTGCTCATCCGGCTTCCCATTCGCATAGGTAAAGTGTAAAGCAACAGAAGAATTGCTTTCCGGCTCAACTGTTAAAAAATTCATCGTGTCATGAGCAGCATTGCCAAAAATAGTACTTACTTGTTTTTCAAAAAGCTGCGAGCGAGCGAGAAGAATTCTTCCCAACCTGGCGTTAGTTATGGTCTGTCTAAGAAATGGGGAAAGAGGTAAAGAGGCAACAACTGTAAGAATAAACATCATCAACACCATTCCAGATAAAAGTCCGGGAAATATACCTAGTATTCTGTTCAATCTTTTCAATTCTGGCTTTAAAAGAAAGCTATCTTTAAATGCAGTTTTTAGTAAAAATCGAAAGAAAATATGCAATAAAAACTCTGCGATAAAGGCGATAAGAAAAAAGCTTATGGCATTACTCAGGCCACTTGGGAGAGAAAATTGCCTTGTCAGAAAAGGTGTAAAAAGTCCATAGAATTGGAGTCCTAAAAGAAATGATGCGCTAAATTGAAGAAGGTCAAAGAATGCTGGAAAAGCGCCAAGCGCGTATCCTTCGACAGCGTAAAAAAGCAAAACTCCAACAATAACAAAATCGACCCAATTCATGTGTATATGATATCATGAAAGAGATGACAATCACCAAAAAATTACGACGCTTTTTTAAAAAGCCTAATAAAAAAACATTGATTCTCTATGCGCGCATTGGAATCCCCCTTGTTTTGCTTTTTGGTATTTTTTATTACTTTATTCTTCGCGACCTACCCTCCCCTACTAAATTAGTAAGCGGTAGTCTTCCCCAGTCAACGCAAATCTACGATAGAAACGGCAATCTGCTTTACAGTATTTTTGAGAAAAAAAATCAAATATTTATTCCACTTACCTCCATTCCCAAAACAGTCCAACAAGCAACTATAGCAATAGAAGATAAAGATTTTTACCGCCATGGCCCAATAGATTTGCGAGGGATTGCCAGGGCCTTCTATGTAACAGTATTTCACAAGCAGGTCCAAGGAGGTTCAACGATTACCCAGCAACTTGTCAAGAATTCTTTGCTCTCCCCCGAGCAGACCATTCTCCGAAAAATACGGGAAATTGTGTTGTCATTTGCCACTGAAGTATTGTATCCGAAAAATAGAATTTTAGAATTATACCTTAATCAAATTCCGTATGGTGGGACAGCATATGGCATAGAAGCAGCCTCCCTAAGCTATTTTGGGAAGCATGCAAAGGATTTAGACATTGCCCAATCTGCTCTTCTTGCAGGATTACCAGAAGCACCAACAACCTATTCTCCCTTTGGTCCACATCCAGAACTTGCAAAGCAAAGACAGAAAGACGTTCTTTTTGCAATGAAAGACCAAGGATATATTACATCCAGTCAATACCAAAAGGCGGTAGAAGAACCACTTACATACAATAATGTTTCAGACAATATTAAAGCTCCTCATTTTGTCTTATACATTAAAGACTTACTAGAAAAAAAGTATGGGCAGGCTGTTGTTGCAGCTGGAGGGCTTAAAGTAAAAACAAGTCTCGATTTGTCTATCCAAAATTTTGCTCAAGATACTGTTGCGTCAGAGGTTGCTAAGCTGGATGGATATCATGTTACCAATGGAGCAGCTGTTATCACAAATCCAGGAAGTGGAGAAATTCTGGCAATGGTTGGAAGTCGAGATTACTTTGATACGACCGACACTGATGGCAATGTCAATATTACCCTACAACACAGACAACCCGGCTCGTCAATAAAGCCCATTAATTACGCTGAAGGACTTATTAAAGGCTACACTGCTGCAACGCCTTTTGCAGACCAGCCAATTTGTTTCCCCAACCCAAGTGGTCCTGCGTATTGTCCAGTTAATTACGATGGAAAATTCCATGGTGTTGTTGACATGCGCCAATCACTAGGAAATTCGTTTAATATTCCTGCAGTTAAAATGCTTAAGGCAAATGGCGTTGAGAATATGCTTACCTTAGCTCGTCAAATGGGAATCTCCTCGCTAAGCAGCAATGCAGACCAGTATGGACTTTCTCTTACCTTAGGCGGTGGAGAAGTAACTATGTTGGATATGACAACTGCATTTGGTGTATTTGCCAATGGAGGCTATAGAATCGACCTACACCCAATTCTTGAAATTAAAAATAGTAAAGGAGAAGTTTTAGAGTCATATACTCCTCCTCAAAGCCCTATTTTTGGTAAAAAAGTATTGCCAGATGGCGTTGCATTTATTATTTCCGACATTTTGGCAGATAATGGCGCACGGTTACAGGAATTTGGCGGATCGTCTGAATTATATTTCCCAAAAAATTATGTCTCTGCCAAAACAGGTACAACTAACGATTTCCGAGACAATTGGACCATAGGATACACACCAAATTATGTTGTCACAGTCTGGGTTGGCAATAATGATAACTCGCGAATGAATGGACTTGCCTCTGGCATAACAGGTGCTGCGCCAATTTTCCATAAAATAATGTTGCAACTTCTTGATGACAAGCCGGCCCAACAACCTCAGCGCCCGGCAAATGTTGTGCAAGCTGCAGTCTGCAGTACCACAGGACTTTTCCCCAATTCTCCTGGACAAAATAGCTGTCCTGTACGCAATGAGTACTTCCTTGCCGGGACACAAAATAAGACATCGGCAAGTGTCACTCAGGAAAAAATGTGGATAGATAAAACAACCAACAGGCCTCCAGCTCCTGGACAAACAGATAATATAGAGCTTCGAGACGAAACAACACTAACCGACTTAACAGGTGACAAGTATTGCCTTACCTGTCCGCCACCAGCCGAAAGCCCAACCCCAACACCCAAACCTTAGCTTGGGAATTTTCAATTTTCAATCAATTTTCAAATACTAAAAGTGCGGTTCTCATTCGTCGTTCCGCTGCTTTGTGCATGAAGGACATGTGAGTTGTCAGGGAGAACCCGTGACCACGGAGAGGGTGTTATCTCCCGACTAACGAGCGAGAACTGAAAGCACAAAGCTAGGCTCGACGAGAGTTTTTGGTCCTTTTGGCTCCCAAAAGGACAGAAGAGATTGATACAGATTGTATATATTTCAAAATAAAATTTCTCTTCATATAATCAAATTGAGTTCCTGTCCATTTATGGGAACATGAAGATACTAAGCAGACCTTTTTTACTCCTAGCACTATTCTTTATCGCTGTGGGTGACGGCGTTTTTCTAGCTCTTACGTTTTTTCGCTCTCTTTTAATTTTTTTCTGGCATATTGTCCTCCACTTAGCCCACAACCTTACATCATTTCTCCTTAATGGAACAATTAGACGAGAAGCTTTCCCCCGAAGCAGAAGAAAGCGTGTACCTGTTAGTCTTTCTGTAAAAATACGTTATTTTAGTATTGGCGTTGTTTTTTGTTTTCTTTTTATTGGGGTTCCACTTGCTCTTATTACGCTTTTATCCCTTCTTCCCAGTCCCAAAAACCTTCAACCTAACGCGCTGCCCCAAACAACGAAAATTTTTGACC
>DASQJJ010000093.1:0-2395 GCA_035631115.1 Candidatus Eiseniibacteriota bacterium | reverse complement strand
TCCTTTTCCTTTTCCTTTTCCTTTTTCTTTTTCCTTTTTCCTTTTCCTTTTTTTATTAGATTTATTGTATATTCAAATACTCGTCTTTTATTTTTAGGAATGCTTACCTATCTGCAGTAGAGAGAATACTCTTTTCTGTCTCTTAGTGTGCTCATTATTTTGTTGTTGTTACCAAAATTGCAACAAGAAATACGACATTTGCAAATAGAAGAAAATACACAATGCTATTTTACATCAGTTTTTATCGCTCTCATTTGCTGTTTATACATTGAGACTAATTCTTCAACATCAGTAGCATCCTCTGGTTTTTTATCATATCTTATTTTGCCAGTAAATTTCGGAAATCTAAGCGCCAGTCCAAATCCTTGTCTTATGGAATTTATAGCTGCAGTATGGGAAGGACTTAATGTTATTTCAGATGCAATAACTTCAATCACAATTTTTGGTTCAAACCATACATCCATTTCCATTCCTGTATCTACTCTTGCATGCCTATGTGTGATTAGATGAGTTTCCAAATTATCCAAAAATTGTTCAAGATGTTGATCGGTAAAACCGGCCCCAACTTTGCATGTACTTCTGAACACATCAGATTTAGAATCATAAGCTGCTAGCAAAAGGGCGCCATATTTTCCGACTCTACGACCTCTACCGTAAAGCGCACCAACTATGACCAGGTCTAGGGTATCTGCAAGATCGCTTCGGTATTCGCGTTTTAGTTTTACCCAAGCAAATTCTCTATTTCCTGCTCTATATGTACTTTTGAGTTGCTTTATCATTAGTCCTTCACAACCGTTTTCTATTGCAGAGGCCATAAACTTGTCAATTTGCTCCGATTTTTCGACGATAATTTGTGGAACTAATCTTGTCTTTTCGTTCCTTGACCCTTGGATTATTTTTTTTATTAATTTACGTCGTTGGAGATAGGTTAATGAAGTTTTATCATCTCCATCCATGTATAATACATCAAAAAAATTCATAACAACAGGATAATTCTCCATTGCTTGTTTTATATCGTATTTTCTGCGACGATGCATCAGTTCCTGAAATGGAAGAAATTCGTCTGTAAGCGGATTAATTGCTACAACCTCTGCTTCTAATATGGCTTCTTCTGTATTAATTGATTTTATTGCTTCTGCCACATCAGGATAATGGTCTGTAATTTTTTCCAGCCTTCTTGAAAAGAGCTCTACTTTCCCTTTTCCCTTATGTACCTGGATCCTTTCACCATCTAATTTATATTCAACTGCTGCCCTTCCGTCCATTCTCTCTAATGCTTCTTCTGCTGTACGTACACGTTCTGCCAGCATTGGTCTGATTGGTTTATACAAAGTTATTTGGAGCGATCTTATAGATTCAAGACCTTTTGTAGCCAATAGTTTAGCTACTGTCCCAAGGTCACTGGAAACATTGTAAGCATTTTCTAATATCTTTCTATTGGACTTGTCACCTGTAAATGCTAATGCCAATGCATCCATAACAGTATAATCTGCAATACCGAGTCTTAGTGTCCCCATTACGAATTTCATTATATATCGACTCTCGCGTGAAGTCGCATCGCTTAAAAGACTGCTAACAAGCCGCAGCTTGACTTCTTGTGAACCAGAGCCAACAGTCCTTGCGATCCTATCTAAAGTTAAATATACCCTTTCAACAGTCATTTTATCTGCAAATAGAGTAGTTTGATTCTTTGACTTCATTACCTCGCTAGCAGTATCGCCAAGGTCACCAGTTTTCCTATAGATCTCTTCTACGGCTGCAATGGACAATCCTGAAGAATAAGCAAGTATACGAATAGCCATTTTTCCTGCTAAACCCAATTCTATTCCTTCATAATCGGGGTAGAGCTTTCCTTGAATAAGATAAATTACTTTGTCAATAATGTCAGATGGTGTTATTTTCAAAAGAGAGACCAGGTAATCAGTAAGGGCAAGTCTACTAGATGTCTGCTCCATCTGCTCAAAAGTATCTACAATAAGAGAAAAATTCAATGCTTGATTTTAAATCTAACGTGCTTTAAGTTTTATCAAGCGATGAATAAGCAGCTACTTTTGAGTTGTTTGAGCAACCTTAAGTTCGCTGCACTGTCCATACAAGTTTAGTGACTTCAGATTATTATTATTGTTATTATTATTCCCACATACAAAATAACATTGTTAAAACGTCTATGATGAAAATATACCCCTCCTAACCAATTGACTAGGTAATACTTCCCCCCAAGACCCATAACTTAAAAAATGACATCAAGTGAGTATTACCTGATATGGGAGGAATGAAGAAAAAACCTGTAGGATCTTCAGACAAAACTGCTGCTTCTGATCCAACGTCTGATGTAAAATCAACAAAGGAAGATAGTAAGAAGACTGGATCAAAAGCACAACAGAAACAAAAACTA
>DASQJJ010000092.1:0-5951 GCA_035631115.1 Candidatus Eiseniibacteriota bacterium | reverse complement strand
GCATAATTGCAAGCTTTTGGCTTAGTTTTGGGGAGTGAGTGAGGAACAATATGTATAGTAACAAAGGGGGGTAAGGATAGAGATTGTGCAGTGGCTATGGTGTCTGTATCGTCTTCTTCCAGAAGGAGTAAAACCTGTAATTTATTTTTAGGATAAGAAAGATTTTCTATTGCATGTAAAAATTGCGGAAGAACACCCCCCTCTTTATACAAAGGACAGAGAATTGAATACATTGGCCATTTTTTATGTGCTGCAATTTCGGTATCCGATACCACAATTGATGATTCTTTTTGAAAGCTTTTATAAATGACAAAGAGATTAAAAAGAAGATCAGTAAAATACAAAATAGTAATGACGCTAATAAGTGCAGTAAGTGTTATGTGCCAATTAAAATATAATCCAAAAAGAATTGCTGCAGAAAGTGTTGTTAAAAATATTTTCTGCATTACTGATAACTGGAAAAATGAGCTTTCTGTATCTGTGAGATTTGAATAGTGCACAAATTCATTTCCCTGATAATTAAATCCAGGTCCCACTCTTCTTCTTTTCTCTGGATGAAAAGGAATAATAGGCTTATTAAATTTTAATTGAATTGCCTTCCAACCAATTTCTAGAGATGCTTGCAATACATGTACCTTTGATTTTCCACTTTTTCTTTCTGCAAAATGTATTGGGTAGCTAGCAATTGAGTAGCCTGCCTGTATTGAGTTAAGAATAAACTCCATGTCAAATGTCCAAGGAGTTGGATTAAGAGATAATCTTTCAATAATTTCTTTTTTAAATACTTTTAATCCAGACTGTACATCGCATGATAAGTTGTGAAGAAGTGTGCAAAAAAGCAACATAAACGAATCACTTGTAATTCTTCTGAGAAAAGAAATAGATTTCTTATCTCGCTGAGCAACGACAACTCCTGCTCCTTGGTGGATTTTTTCTATCATTTTTGGGATTGCTTCGGGTGGGTATTGTAAATCTGCATCAATCATACAAATAAGGGGAAATTTTGCATGAGAAAATCCTTCAAGCAGAGACTGAGCTTTTCCTTTTTTACCCAATTTTTCGTAATAGGTTATTGGATATTTTTTGCCACATTCTAGAATGACTGCTTTTGTATTGTCCCGAGAATGATCGTCTATAAAAATAACTTCGTAGGTAATATTTTTTGCAAGACATGCTGTTTGTATTCTTTGTAGGAGCTCGTGTATGTTTTCTTCTTCATTGTAGACAGGAACAACAATGGATATTTTTTCACTCACATAAAAACTGTAGAAAAATTGTGTCAAGGTGAAGTAAAAACAAAGTAAAATTTATGTAAGAGTAGGAAGGATAAAAAGAGAGCCTAAGTAAAAGGTAAAGAATACATGCCTTGTTCAATGGAATATTGAGTTACTATCTATGCTCGACCGAGGCCTCGATTACAATTTATTGATATAGAGTAGTCCAGCTTAGTCAAAGCAAATAATTCCCTAGGCTACTCTATTTAATTAAGCTGACTCTCCTTCTCCTTGATTTCGTTTGTTTCTCAGATATTCATTCCAAATAAGGACCTTGTCTTCGTCTGGAAGTGGCATCGCAACATATTGAGCCATCTCTGCTGCTCTCCAATCGCCCTTGCGTGAAAGATCCATTGCAACGTCCCTTCGTGCAGCATTTCCTTGTTTTCCGGTTGCATTCCGAAGTGCTTGGTGAAAGGGAATTCTACCAGTAGTATCGTAATTATTGCCGTCTCCATATGCGCGAATTAATTCTGCAGCAGCAGCCTGTTGCGTCCTTCTTTTAGCGCCTGGAGTGAAATTTCCTAATGCCACGAAAAAAGCTTAGCAAAGGGGAAAAACCTTGTCAAATACTAAAAATGTCAGAAATTTGTGCAAGATAGAATATAGCCTATAGCATTGACTTTTGATATAGTTTGTACTATAATTTGATTGCCCTAGCTGCCTTTGGGTTGTGCCTATGTTACTCACAGATAGTCAATTAAAGACTCTTTTTTCTGAGAAAAAGGTTATAGATGAAAAATCTATTGCTGAATTGTACGCTTTTGCTAGAAATGCCCATATTCCCTTTGCGCAGGCTGCAATAGAAAGGGGCGTTGTCACAGACGAAAAGTTGGGAAAAATGACTGCCGATTTTCTTAATCTTCCTTTTGTAGAAGTATCCAAGACTCGTATTCCACAAGATATATTTCATCTTATTCCTGAAGTAGTTGCAAGAAAACATAAGACAATTATTTTTAATCAAAGTGAGCGGAATATTAGTATTGCTACTTCCTACCCTGACAATGCAGAGCTTTTTGACATGATAGAGAAAAAAATATCTAAAAAACCCGTTATTCATTATGCGACCCATGCAGATATTGACGCTACCATCCAGATGTATCGAAAAGACCTGCAACATTCTGTTGATGAGTTGATAAAGCAGGATTTGATTGCATCAGGAGCCTTAACGAGCGATGCACCAATTATTAAAATTGTTGACTTACTCATTACTTATGCATATCGGGACAAGGCATCGGATATTCATATAGAGCCAGAAGAAGGAAATGTCTTGGTACGATTTCGAATAGATAGTGTATTGCGAGACGTCCTCGTTGTGGATAAAAATTTGCACAGCAGCATTGTTACTAGAATAAAAGTATTATCCAACTTGCGTACAGATGAGCATTTGGATTCTCAGGATGGAAAAATGAGAATGGATCTAGATGGTGAAAAGGTAGATATTCGTGTGTCTGTTATTCCAACAACAGAAGGAGAAAAAATTGTTATGCGTCTTCTCTCTTCTAAATTTCGCTCTTTCTCTTTGTCTGATTTAGGAATGAATTCAAAAGACTTAGAAAAGGTATATGATGCGGTTAATAAGTCTTACGGAATGATTTTATCTACTGGTCCAACAGGAAGTGGTAAAACAACAAGTATCTATTCTCTTCTTAAAATTCTCAATACTCGCGAGAAAAATATTACTACTATTGAAGACCCGGTTGAATATAGAATTAAAGGAGTCAACCATATCCCTGTGAATGCAAAAACAAGTCTTACCTTTGCCAATGGACTTCGAAGTATCTTGCGCCAAGATCCAAATGTTATTTTTGTTGGAGAAATTCGAGATAGTGAGACAGCAGATATTGCAGTAAATGCATCTTTAACAGGTCATTTGGTTTTATCGACACTTCACACAAGCGATGCAGCAACGGCACTTCCTCGACTCATAGATATGAAGGTAGAGCCTTTCCTTATTGCCTCAACAATGAATGTTATTATTGCACAGCGTTTGGTAAGAAAAATTTGTTCTAGTTGTAAAAAAGAATCAAGTATAAAGCGAGAATTTATTCGAAAAGATATTGCCAAACAAATACCAGACAAATATTTTGGAAAAAAAGCACATTTGAAGGTTTTTGTTGGTGAAGGATGTAATTTTTGTAATTTTACTGGGTATTCAGGAAGAATTGGTATATTTGAAGTGTTGCAAATTTCCGAAAAGATACGACAGCTCATTATACAAAAGCAAGATTCTGCTACTATAAGAAAGGCTGCAATAAATGAAGGGATGACGCCACTCTTGGAAGATGGGCTTCAAAAAGTCGCACTTGGAGTAACCTCCCTTGAAGAAGTATTGCGAGTAATCAAATCAGACGAACTATGACATTGAAAAGAATAACATTATCCAGTAGCGAGCTTTTAAATTTGGTGAGTAACCTCTCAACCATGTTGTCTGCTGGAATCCCAATTCTTTCTGCAATCCACTCCTTAGGTGAGGAAGCACGAGGAAATACCAAAAAAATCCTCACAGAAATTAGTGCAGACTTACTAAAAGGAAAGCATTTATTTGAATCTTTGGCTAAATTCCCCTATGTTTTTGACACCATAACGGTAAATATGGTGAGAGCATCGGAGCAATCTGGTACATTGGACATTATCCTAAAAGATATGAAAGAGCAAATAAAAAATGACATTATCTTTAATCGAAAGATTAGGTCTGCACTTACCTATCCTTTTTTAGTACTGTTGGTTTTTGTTGCTGTACTTCTTTTAATTTTGGTAGTTGTTATGCCAAAAATTGCAACTGTTTTTACTCAGTTAAAAGTAAAACTTCCTCTTCCAACAAAGATTCTTATTTTTGCTTCTAATGTATTAACGCATCAAACCATTTTTGTTATCGCAGGATTGATGGTACTTGGTGTTGGTGCATTTTTATTGTATAGATTTCAAAAAAAGCGTGTTTTGTCCTTTTTTTACAAGCTTCCTCTTATTTCCCCTCTTATTCGTGATATTGATTTAATGCATTTCACGCGAAGTCTCCATCTTCTTCTTAATTCCGGAACATCCATTACCACTGCTTTGGAGCTGACAGAAAGTGTTGTTCAAAGGCCAGATGTTGCAAGAGCAATTGCTCATGCGAAGCAAACAATTCTCACAGGAAAAACGTTATCTTCTAGCTTTAAAATGCATAAAAAGATATTTCCAGGGACACTTATAGAATTAACACAAGCAGGAGAAAAAACAGGTTCGCTTGCAAAATCGCTAGAGGATATATCTGAATATTTAGATTATCGTATTACAGATACATTGGCTGTTCTCACTGCACTTCTTGAGCCAATTATGTTGGTTGTTGTTGCCGTAATGGTAGGGTCTATGATGGTTGCAATTATCGGCCCAATATATGGCTTGATTGGACAAATAGGTGCCCACTAATGAATTTCAAATGTCAAATTTCAAATTTCAAATTTTAAATGAAAATCCTTTTCGTCATCCTGGTAAGCGAAGTGCATCCAGGATCAGATTATGGACAAACCAAAATGCTGGATTTACTCTTATAGAACTTCTCTTGGCAATGTCTATTGCCGCTATTCTTCTCGGTTTCACCACTTTTAGCTTAATGAGTGCACAGCGTAGCACATCTGCCGCAACTGCAGAAGAATCTCTCATAGCAGACATAAAAAGTCAGCAAATAAAAGCAATGAATGGGATACATGGGAGTGGTAATTTTGGTATCCATTTTACAGGAAGCAATACATACACCCTTTTTCAAGGAGGAAGTTTTGTGGGAGCTTCATCGACTTCTCCTGTGACCATAGATGACAATATTTCTTTTACTTGTACTGTTGGTTGTGCATCTGGAGATATGGTTTTTACCAAAGTAAATGGAGAGATATCCTCACCCACAACTATTACTGTTGTTAATACAGCAGGAACAGAATCCAAAACCATAATATTTAATAGATATGGAGTTATAACAGCAGACTAGAATATGAGAAAAGATTCAAGATTTACGATTCAAGATTCAGGAGGACAATCATTAATTGAGCTTATGATTACTGTTGGTCTTATGGCCATACCTTTGCCTGCTCTTCTTTTTGGGTTTATTGCAAGTAGGAGCGGACGTGCACAAAGTGAGCAGCGGCAATTGGCACTATCGTATGCACGTGAAGGTCAAGAAGCAGCACGAGTGTTTCGCGAAGCCGATTGGACAGCATTTGCAGTCGACGGGACATATTATCCTAAAAAAACAGCAGCCGGGACATGGACACTTACTCCTGTTGCTCAGCCTCTTCCTGCTACGATAACAGGATATCGCATACAAATATCTCCTGTTTTTAGAGATTCAATAACAGATGCAATTGTTGCGACATGCGTAACAGGTTGTTATAACGATTCATCCACAAAGCAGGTTACTACAACAGTGACATGGGATAAGCCAATTGCAAATTCTTCAGTGAGCACAACAGGTTATCTAACGCGAAATGGTAACTTGCCCTACACAGACACATCTATAAATGACTTTAGTAATCCTCCTAGCAATTCTACCTATGCAGGGGATATCAAAATAGCTTCTATTGGTGATGGTGCAGTTACTCTTGGTACGGGAATCGGGAGTGGTAATTGGTGCCAGCCAAGTCTTGCTTTAGATGCACAAGATTTGCCTAAGAATGGAGCAGCTAATGGCATTTATGCAATTGA
>DASQJJ010000091.1:0-14813 GCA_035631115.1 Candidatus Eiseniibacteriota bacterium | reverse complement strand
TTTCTTCCGGATTTTACTTAGCAGGAGGAAGTACTTTTCTTTTTCCTGTTACCTTTGCAGCATTCGCCATAGTTGTAAAGGTAATATTATTTCTGGGACATAGATGGCAAAGCAGGAATCAAGAAAAACATTTCCAATTTAAAAGTACTGTTGTTGTCTTATCAAAAAAGTATATGCTTTTCTTATTTTTGTTTTTAGGAAGTCTAGCTGCAGCAACTTATTCAATGTCTATATTTGAATATTCTTTGCCTCTGTACACATTTCTTTTTCCTATTCTCACAGGACTGCTCTTGCTACCAAATGTAAAAACAGTATTTAGCGTGGAAAAAAAGGAACATGTAAGAAATTACCTCTATTGTATTTTTCTTATATTCTCTCTTCTAATTTTTTTCACAGCACAAATGATATATAATAAACTATACTAAAAAATGAATATAGGATTTGATTTAGATGGAATTTTTGTACATCTTCCGCCAATACTTCCTGCTTGGGTTATAGAAAGACTCTACCGGGAAAGAAATCAAACACAACTCCACTACCGTATTCCAGGCGAAATTGAAAAACGTATCCGCATTCTTTCTCATGCTTCTCTTCTTCGTCCTCCTATTAAAGAAAATATTCTTTTTGCAAAAAACCTTTCTCATAGTAAAAAGTACACATTTTTTCTTGTATCCAGTAGATTTGGATTTTTAAAACAACAGACAGAAAAGATTATTAGAAAGTATGGAATAGATAAAATCTTTCATAAAATCTATTTTAATTATGACAACGAACAACCACATATTTTTAAGGACAGAATTATTAAGAAAATGAAAATATCTCTTTTTATAGATGACGACATATATCTTCTTACCTACCTCGCAAAAGAAAATCCGACCACTCAATTTTTTTGGCTTAATACCTCAACAAATAAAAAAATTGCCAACAACCTTTCTGCAATTACCAACATTTCCAGTATGACACCATAATCTATGCAAACACTTTTATTACAAACTCTTCAATGGTGGATAATAATTTTTATTTTGGGAAGCATTGCCCTTCCTTTTGCAAGTAAGTTATTTGCATCTTTTTTTGATAAAGGATATACATTTTCTAAAACAATTGGCATTGTTGCTGTAAGTTATTGCGCCCTAGTTTTGGGAACCATGCATATTCTTCCTTTTACTACTCTTTCTCTGAGTGGTATTACTTTCGTACTTGCTGGAGTAAGTCTATTATTTTTTATACGTCTCAAGACATTCTCCGTAGTAAAAAGTCACTGGAAAATATTTTTATTTGAGGAAGTATTATTTTTTGCCTGTCTTTTTTTCTGGGCCTTTATAAAAAGCTTCCAGCCAGATATTCATGGACTTGAAAAGTTTATGGATTATGGATTTATCAATTCAATTCTTAGGTCCACATATTTCCCTCCAAAAGATATGTGGATGACTCCACTTTTTATTAATTACTACTACTTTGGACACCTTATGACCGCAGTCCTTACTAAGTTGTCAAATCTTCCCAGCAATATTACCTTTAATCTTATGCTCTCTTCCCTTTTTGCATTTACCTTTTTAGGAAGCTTTTCTATAGGCGCAAATCTCGTGCACCTCGTGCACGCAAAGATACAAGACACAAGACACAAGATACAAAAAGTTATCGTAGTAGGACTTTTGACAGCATTTCTTGTTACATTTGCTGGTAATCTTCATACGCTGTACACATTTTTTACACCCTACCAAAATGACAATCCCGTACCCCCAACACAATTAGTATTTTCCCCCCAAACCTTTCCCAACCAGTATTGGTATCCAAATGCAACTCGATTTATTTATCACACTATTCATGAATTTCCCATGTATTCATTCGTCGTATCCGACCTTCATGGTCATGTCCTCGATATCCCTGTAGTGTTACTTATTCTTGCTGTTCTTTTGGTTATATTTTTAAAACCTATTGAAAATTGGAAATTGGAAATTGGAAATTCACTCTTGTTAGGGGCCCTAACAGGAGTGGCGTATATGACAAATGCTTGGGACGGCCTAATTTATTGCGGAGTAGTAATAGTACTAATTCTTATAAAAACATTCTCTCATACTTTTCTGGACACATTTTTTTCTAGAAAATTTCTTTTATCCTTACTTGTCCTTTTGGTAAGTTTTGTCACAATAAGTCTTCCCTTCTCAATTTTCTTTAAGCCATTCGCATCGCAAGTAGGACTTATCTGTGCGCCAGATTTTCTCATTGCCATAAAAAATATTGGTCCGTTGCTATTTGAAAAAGGATACTGCGAGCATAGCCCCTTGTGGCAATTAGGAATTCTGTATGGATTTTTCTTTTTCTGGTTGGTTTCTTTTCTTGCATTTTTTTATACAAAATCAAAGAAGAAAGACATAGTACAACCTGTTGATTTTTTTGTGTTGGGACTTGGAACACTTGGATTTGTCCTTATTCTTCTTCCAGAGTTTGTTTATTTGAAAGATATCTACACAACATATTTCCGTGCAAATACAATGTTTAAGTTGGTCTACCAATCTTTTATTCTTCTTTCTTTAGTAAGTAGCTATACAATATATAGAATTTTTTCAGAAATACATGTTTCTAAAAAGAGTATTACCAAGCGCATTGCATCTTTCTTCTTTCTTCTTCTCTCTTTCACTCTTACCATTATTGTCCTTATATATCCTTTCTTTGCAATTTCATCCTATTTTAATAATTTAAAGGATTTTCAGGGCCTTGATGGTACAACCTATTTAAAAACAATTAATGCTGACGATTATAAAGCAGTTGCTTGGCTTAATGCGCATATACAAGGTCAACCTGTTATTCTAGAGGCTCAAGGAGACTCATATACAGATTATGAAAGAATTTCTAGTAACACTGGGTTGCCAACTGTTTTTGGATGGATGGTACACGAATGGTTATGGCGAGGTACCTACGACATTGTCCCCGGGAGAGTTGCAGAAGTAAAAACATTATATGAATCTACTAGTCTTCAAGAAACAAAAAGTATTCTTACAAAGTATCATGTCCACTATGTATATATTGGTGCGATGGAAAGGACAAAATATCCTACTTTGAACGAAGAAAAGTTTAAAGAATTAGGAAAAATTATCTATTCATCCGGAGGTGTACAGATATATACAATATTATGATACGAGCAATAATTCTTGATATCGACGGCGTAATTGTTGGTCAAAAAATTGGATTTAATTTTCCAAGCCCTCACGAAGATGTTTTAAAAAAACTCCGCGAAATTAAGGAAAAAGGAATTGCCATTGCTTTATGTACCGCCAAGCCAGCATATGCAATTTCAGATATTATTGAGGGAGCACAACTTAATAATCCTCACATAACAGATGCTGGAGCAGTTATTATTAATCCAATAGATACTGTTATTGTCGAAAAACATGTCATAGAAAAAGATTTTGTTAAAAATGTACTCGAAACATGTCTTTCCCATAACATATATGTAGAACTATACACAGTTGACGAGTATTTTATTCAGCAAAATCAAGTAGGTGAAATTACAGAAAAGCATAAGCCAATTCTAAGAAGAGATCCTATTGTTGTTTCTTCATTGCTACACGAACTATCTCAACAAGATGTTGTACGAATTATGCCAATTGCAAAAGATGAGGAAGATAAAAAACGCGTTGCAGATCTTCTTGATGGATATAAAAATACATTATCCATTAGTTGGGGTCTGCATCCAAGTGCTCTTCCTTTACAATTTGGGATTATTACTTCACTCGGTAGCTCCAAGAAAGAAGGAGCAGAAGCTGTAGTCAAAAATCTTAATCTTTCTTTCGAAGACGTACTGGGAATTGGAGACACAACAGGAGATTGGAGCTTTATGCAGCTATGCGGACATGTGGCAACTGTTGAAAATGGCAGCAGCGAACTAAAGGATTTACTCAGAACAAAAGGGGAAGGAAAATATTTTATTGGAAAATCTGTAGATGAAAATGGTATTCTAGATATTTTTAATTTTTTCCAAATCTAATTTTTTAAGGAGTGGAGCTGGGAGTTGGCGAAACAGTGCATTTTCCCTTGGTTACTTCACAGGCAACATACTGTTGAATTTCTGTGTATTTGCCACTTCCGATTCTCGGCACAAGGACAGAGGCAAAATGATATTCACTACTAATTGGCGGATTTATAAGAAGGCCACTACGTCCTTGTAAGCTGTCTCCATAATCAATAACCGCTGTTTCTATTGTGCTATCTTTTACTTTTGGTGCTAAGCGAAGGAATAAGGCAACCTCTTGCTGATTTATATCGGTATCAATACTATCTTTTACAATTCCATACAAATTAAGAATTCTTCCTGGATTAAAAATTGTTGATGCTGAAAATATTTTATTTCTAAATGCCTCAATAACTTTTTGCTGCCTTGCAGATCTTGCAAAATCACTTCCTTCTGCCCCTGCTGCATGACGAGATCTAACAAATTCTAATGCAGTCTCTCCATCCATATGCACGAGCCCTGTATTGAAATGTAAATGCTTATATCTGCATGGAAAAAATTCTAGTGCCCCAGAATCGCTTGCATTTTTGGCATATTCTGTAATTTCTGCATCTGTATGACCGCATGGATTATCTTCTTCACCAGAAATTGGATATTCATAGTCATCCAGCACTCTATCTACAGTTACATCAAGTCCTCCAACTTCATTCACTGCTCGTACAAATCCAGTAAAGTCTAGACGAAACCCATAATGGATATCCAGACCAGTTACTTTACCAACGACTGCTTTTGCCAAAAGCAGTCCTCTGTTTTGACTATTCTGTCCGTCTGCATATACTTCGTTAATTTTTTCTCCATTCCCATCATTTATGTCGGGAATCCATAAATCTCTTGGTATAGAAATAAGCGTAATCTTATTTGTTTTATTATCAAGTGAGACAACCATAATAGTGTCTGTTAGATTGGGTCCATCATGACTTCCTCCTCCTATTCCCAAAAGGAGTATATTTGTCTTATTATTTGTTTCTTTTAATGTTGGGAAATGATTAAGAGTAACGATTTTTGCGGCTGTAGGAAACATGTCTCCAAGGACTGGCCCAAATTTAATCAACAAAATAAGAGCCAAAATACCCAAAATAATAAAAGGGATTAGTTTACGCATTGTTAATAAGAGCTGTAAAGACAGCTGGGTCCAGACTTGCTCCGCCTGGAACAACACCATCTATGGAGGGACATGCCATAAAAAGTGCAACATTTTTTTCGTCTACACTTCCTCCATATAGGACTGTTGGAACTTTTTTTACTGTTTTAAAATATCCAACAACTTCTTCTGCATGCTCGGGCGTATCTGGAGTACCTGTACCAATAGCAAAAACAGGCTCGTATGCAACAATTCCTATGCCTTCTGGTATGGGAGTTTCTTTATCCTGAACAAAAAATACAGGAATAAGTCCCACCTCTTTTACGCGCTTTACTTTCTCAAAAAGCATTTCATCTGTCTCTTTAAATTCATTTCGTCTTTCTGAATGACCAATTAAGACATAGTGGACAAAATCCCCCAAAAGCTTAGCTGATACTGCACCTGTGTGCTTGCCTTCAGGAAGAGGGGAAACGTCTTGAGCACCTATTTTCCAAGAAAGTTGGTGTTGTTGAATAAGTTTTTTACAAAGAGGAAGAAGAGGAAAAGGAGGACAAAGAATAACTTCTGCCTGGGAAGAGATAATAGATGGGGAAGCATGAGCAAACCATTCCTCTACTTCTGCTTCATTCTTATTTGATTTCCAGTTGCCAATGATAAGGGGTTGTTTCATATGGTAAAATCAGTGTACTTCTTATTATATCTATGGATGAAACTCTTCTCAAGGACTTAAATCAGGAGCAAAAGGATGCTGTAGTACACACAGAGGGTCCTGTAATTATTTTGGCTGGAGCCGGAAGCGGTAAGACGCGTGTGCTTACGTACCGAGTGCTCTATCTTATGATGCAAAAACATGTTGACCCTACCAATATTCTTATGGTCACTTTTACCAATAAGGCAGCCAACGAAATGAAAGAACGTATGCAGAAAATGGTTAAAGGAACAAATGTCCCTACTGTTGCAACATTCCATTCATTATGCGCAAAAATTCTAAGAAGAGAAGCAAAAAATATTGGTATGACATCGGATTTTGTTATTTATGACTCATCTGACCAAGAGGACTGTATAAAACAGGCAATGGAACTACTCCATTTATCTATTAAGGAATACAAGCCTCGAGCCATGCTTGAGATGATAGGAAGTGCAAAAAATGAAATGCTCACCCCAGGTGAATATAGCGATTTGGCACGAGGGAATTTTCAACAAGTTGCAGCAATTGTCTATGCAGCGTATCAAAAATTACTCAGAGCAAATAATGCATTTGATTTTGACGACCTACTTCTGGAAGTAGTAAAGCTTTTTCAGAGTAGACCAGACATTTTATCACGCTATCAAGAGCAATTTAAATATATTCTCATCGATGAGTACCAAGATACCAATAAAGTACAATATAAGCTAACCAAGCAATTGGCAGGAAAACAGGAAAATGTCTGTGTTGTTGGAGATTTTTCACAGAGTATTTATTCTTGGCGGGGAGCAGACTTTACCAATCTGTCCAGATTTAAAACAGATTTTAAGAATGTAAAAGTATTTGAGCTTTCTCAAAATTATCGATCGAGTCAAAATATTTTAAATGCAGCAACAAGCGTAATTCAGCACAACACCACTCATCCAGTACTGGAGTTGTGGACAAAAAATGGGAATGGTGAAGAAATTCATATAGACGAGCTACGTAATGAGCAAGAAGAGATTTTACGCATAATTGAATTTATACAAAATTATGACAAAGAAAGTCTCTCCGATATTGCAATTTTGTATCGGACAAATGCTCAATCCCGTGTTGCCGAAGAAATGCTGTTGCATCATGGTATTCCCTACACGCTTGTTGGTGGAACACGATTTTACGAAAGAAAAGAAGTAAAAGATGTTTTGTCCTATTTACGATTATTCTTAAATCCCAAAGATAGTGTTTCGCTAAAGCGAGTAGAAAAATTAGGCAAAACACGATTTTTGAAATTCCAAGTATTTCAAGAAGAGTGGCTGCAAAAAAAAGATTTTGTTACTATAGACTTACTCGATAATTGTCTTCAAGCAACAGGCTACTTAGGACTCTATGATGAAGAAGATGAAGAGGATAGAAGTAGACTTGAAAATATTAAAGAACTCCGCTCTGTTGCTATAAATTTTCCAGACCTTATTAACTTTTTAGAAAATGTTGCGTTGGTTGAACAAGAGCACATGCCCGATAAGCCTGTAAGCGAGCAAAAAAATGCCATTACTCTTATGACACTACACGCAGCAAAAGGACTGGAATTCCCTGTTGTTTTTATGATAGGCATGGAAGAAGGTCTTTTTCCTCATAGTAGGGCGTTAATGGATAAAAATGAATTAGAAGAAGAAAGACGTCTGTGTTATGTTGGTATAACCAGAGCAAAAGAAAAACTATTTTTGTCCTACACAAGAAAAAGACTCTATTTTGGACAAAGGACAACGAATGTTATTTCAAGGTTTTTACTTGAGTTACCAAAAGATGTTATAAAAAGCCAAATAAAATCCAGTGAATTTAAAGACAGCGATTTAGACTACCCTGATTATTTATGATAGAAAATAAAAAATAAAAATGTAAAAATAAAAAATAAGGTACTTTATTTCTATTTACCTTTTTCAGTTTTCATTTTTCATTTATACCTATGTGGAAAGATATTACAGATAAAGAAAAAGTGGAATTTAATACGCTCGCTACTCACCCATTACAGTCCTATGAATGGGGAGAATTTCGTGAAGCAACAGGAATTACAGTAATAAGAAAAGGACTATATAAAGGATCAAAACTTGTTGACGCATTTCAACTAACGCTTCATAAAATTCCCAAAACTTCTTGGAATATTGGATATCTACCAAAAGGGATCATGCCCACAAAAGATTTGGTTGAGGAATTACAAAAAATTGGTAAAAAAAATAATTGTCTTTTTATTCAACTAGAACCAAACGTAAAACAAGATACAAGATACAAGATACAAGATACAAACTTAATACCTGCTGCACATCCTCTTTTTACCAAACACACATTACAGATTGATCTAACAAAATCAGAAGAGGATTTATTAAAAGCAATGCATCCCAAGGCGCGTTACAATATTAAAATTGCTCAAAAACATACTGTCACCGTTGTAGAGGAAAATACAGATAATGCATTTAAAAAATTCTGGGAATTAACAGAAGAGACGACCAGTAGACAACATTTTTTCGCACATACTAAATCCTATCACGTAAAACAGTGGAGTGTGTTACCCCATACAATCAAACAAAATTCGCTTTCATCTCATCTCCTTACAGCTTCGTATCAAGGAAAAATACTTACCGCATGGATTCTCTTTATTTTTAAAAATGCGTTATATTACCCGTACGGGGCGTCTTCTCATGAACATCGCGAGACAATGCATTCAACCCTTATGATGTGGGAAGCCATACGCTTTGGTAAAAAGAATAAACTTCAAACATTTGACCTATGGGGTGCAGCTGCACCAGGTACACCAGAGTCCGATCCATGGTTTGGGTTTACTCAATTTAAAGAACGTTTTGGCCCGGAAAAAGTAGAATTTGTTGGCAGCTATGATTTAGTTATTAATCCTCTTCTTTATCAAGGATATAAAGTTGCAGACAAATTGCGTTGGCTTCTTTTAAGACTTCGTAAGTAATTGATATAAAAATATTTTATTTTTTGTATCGTGATGCATAAGTTTTAATTTTCCTTTAAATAATTCCTCGGGCATTGGGTATACATAACTAATAAATTTTGTCCTAGGTTTTAATTCGCGTAAAAATTTTGGTGTTAATCTTTTTAAAGCTGCAGGAACAAGATAGATAAAAATAACTGTTGCAGGAGCTAGACTAACATCAAAGAAATTTTTTCTAAGAAGTGTAATCTGTGTTCTGTCATCCTGGAGGGCTTTAGCCCGATAGGATCTTTGAGATTCTATCACTCCACTTCGTTTTGCTCCAGAATGACGAACTTTCCAAACATTAAGTCTCGCAAGCCTGTAGCGTATAGGATCTATTTCTATTCCAACTCCTTTTGCATTGTATGTCCTGGATGCGTATATAAGTGCATTCCCTGTACCACATCCCAAATCATACACGACATCTTTGGAAGATATCTTTGCCATTGTGCACATTTTTTTAATGACATCACTGGGCATTTGCCACCACGGTGCCCACGGACTATCCGGTGGCCAAACCCACGAAAGAATGAGAAGCAGGAAAATAATAATAAGGAGGACGAAAAGTTCTGTAAAGATAAATGCAAACATGAATGAGCTATTTATTTTTAGCTAGTATTGTTTCAGCTAGCTTTTTAAGCTCTGGCAATTCGACCTTCGGACCAAGACGGGTAGAAATATATCCTTCGTATTTTTCGAAGTAGACTGTCTCATCTGCCAAAATTTCTTCGAATTGCTCCTGCAAGCCATGAGCTGGATATAATTTAATATGTGGATGATTGATCATAAGTCCTTCAACGACAAGAATAACTCTCTCAACACCAAGTCCTTTTTCTAAAATTTTGCTTACTTTTTTTGCTGCAAGAAAAAAGTCTGCATACGTCTTGTCATCCATATCCATAATGTAGGACCCATTGTGGTGGTTTTTTGACACAACAACAGTCATTCCTTTTGTATTAGGATTTATATCTAAAAACGCCAAAAAATTATCATCCTCCCACACTTTGGCACTATCAAAATTTCCAGAAACAATTTCACAAAACGCACAAAACATACTCTTAGTATAGCATGATAAATTTCTAATTTCTAATTCCTAATTTCTAAACAAATCCCAAATTCCAATATTCAAATACGAAATGGGTGAATTTGTCTATTTTCGCTAGTTTAAACAGGTTTTCTTACGAAGATCTATTTTCGAAGTCTTTACACGTAATTCCATAAGACGACTCATGGTTTAGAAATTGATGTGTTCGGAATATTGCCAGTTAGACCTGATAGTAGATGAAGATTTCCTGTACGGAGATAAAAATAGCATGAGCTAAAGACGAGAAAATAGGTCAAGCGAGAAAATGAATCTAAGGAATTCAAATTAGAAAATGATGCGGACTCCACCTAACTGTTGATAATCAAATGGATGTTCTTCATGAATAGATCCAATAAGAATTCTATTCTTTCTTACTTTAAATTCTTTTGCAGCTTCATCTATAAGATCTGGGCTAAATGGTATATCTTTATAGACTACTCTAATATTAAAGTGTGGAAATGCACCGGCTTTATGCAAACTTGGTAACACTTCTTTTAAATCTGCCAAGCTTTTTTCATACTGCTCTTTATTACCGTTATTGCAATGCACCAAAATAATATTTCTTCCTGTTTCATTGGTATTAATGTAGTCTAAGATTTTATAGAGTCTATTTACATGATGAATAAATACAACAAATCTTCCACTTGTTAAATCTTCAAAATGTTTTAAAACAAAATCATCAATACTTCGAAGGTATTTTGTAAATCGAAGTAAAAATTGAAAAAACCAGTCAATTTTAAGAAAAAGAAAGACAAGAGTCATTGTTGGGACAAAATACACAGCAAAGTATTCAATATTTTGTGGAGAAATTCTAACATTTCCAATTACACCTGCTACGGTTGCCCCAAATGCAAGCATGACAAAAATAAGAGGAGCATGATAGGTTCTTTTTAAATCCGAGCGTGTCTCTCTCATGATTAAATTACCTAAGGCAAACATGCTCATAACACTTAAGAATGCTATTGTATAGACTCCTGCTAAGGATAGCAGGTCCCCTTTGGTAATAATAAGAATAGAGGTACAGAGAAGAAAAAATC
Organism: Candidatus Eiseniibacteriota bacterium; assembly: GCA_035631115.1. Lineage (GTDB taxonomy): Bacteria > Patescibacteriota > Microgenomatia > Levybacterales > UBA12049 > DASQJJ01. Next base: position 3,946 of record DASQJJ010000091.1, on the reverse strand, counting down.
CTCCAATAATATAAGGATATGACCCTTTACTATTTTCCTTAGAAATAACATTCGGAAAGCATCCATCTGTTGTCATACGGTAAATAAGTCCACTTACACCAACAAATGCAGTAAGTACTGCTCCTGCCAATACTAAAAATGCATCGATAACAACTATATATTGAAAAACACTTCCTCCCATAACCTGAGCAACATCAGCAAGTAAAAAATCTTTTGAATTAACGATGACATCAAATGGCAGTACATTCAATGCAACCAGCGCAGTAAGAGGATTAAAGATAGCAACGCCAATAAGCATATTGCGAAGAGTTTTGCGAAAGACACCAGGTCCTTGCTCTTCAACAAAGTTTGCAGAAGATTCATATCCCGAGACACCCAGAAGAGATGTTGAGAATCCAAAGAAAAGGGCAGGAATAAATCCACCTATACTTGCAATAAGTACTTTTGTACTGGTTATATTTTGCATAAAATGCATTGCTCCATGCTGCAAATAATAGATACCACCAAATAATACAAATGCTATTAATACAACAATATGGAATACAAAAATTCCCAATGCAACCTTTGCAGAATCCTTAATACCCGAAATAACCAGGAGTGCAAAGAAAAGCAGTAGCACAATAGTTACAGGAATAATAGGAACATTTACGATAGCATGCAGGTATGCAATTGCTGTTTTACCCGAAATAACAGCTGTTGCAACGTAGGACAAAATCGTAAGAGTTCCGGCAACAGATGCAAATGTTTTGGAAGATGCATTGAGGAGACAATTATATGCACCCCCATTTGTTGGCAATGCTTCAACAACTTCTGTGTACACGGCTTTATAGAAAAAAAGTACAACGCCTATAAAAAGAAGGATCAGTGGCGCAAAAATTCCTGCAAATGCAATGGCAATACCAGATACATAAAATGTCGAGCTAAGAATATCGTTGCCACAAATTGCAGTAGCAAACCACTGATTTAACTTAACGTGCTGTTTTGTGGGTAATTTTTCCATACAAAATACTAACGAAGAAATAATTTTATCAGATAATTTACTCCCCAACAAGATGTTGCTATACTAGATATATGAATACTCCCAGTCAGAAAGATATGAATCTTCAGACCGCCACTTTTGCTGGTGGATGCTTTTGGTGCACCGAAGCAATTTTCAAAAGACTCAAAGGCGTTACGTCTGTTATGACTGGGTTTAGTGGTGGTAAAAGGGAAAATCCAAGTTATTTTCAAGTTGTAACAGGCGCAACCGGACATGCAGAGTCAATTCAAGTTATGTTTGATCCTCATGTTATGCCATACGAAAAGCTAGTAGAAATCTTTTTTGGAACCCATAATCCTACAACGCTCAATCAACAGGATTATGATAGAGGAGAAGAATATCGATCAGCTATTTTTTATCACGATGGTGAACAGAAAAAGACTGCAGAAAAGGTAAAGGAAGAAATCGAAAAGTCAGGTAAATATAAAGATCCAATTGTTACTGAAATTGTTCCTTTCGAAGCATTCTACCCAGCAGATCAACACCATCAAGATTTTTATGACAGGAATAGAAATGTTCCATATTGCCAAATTATTATAGATCCTAAAATTAAAAAACTGCTTAGTCTATATGGTAATGATGTAAAAGAAGAATATAAGTAATATCTACACCTGAATTCTTTCAAAAAGATAACTCCCTAAAAATAAGAAAAATCCTGTTACTACGAGAAGCACTACAATATCGGTAAAAAAGCCAAATACACTCAAAGCAACAAGCAAGCTTCGCAACCCATCAACCCCATATGTCATCGGGTCAACTCGTGTAATATATTCCATAATTTTTGGTAATCCTTTTAAGGGGAATAGTGCACCGGACAAGAAAAATATTGGCATAACTAAAAAATTCATAATAAGTTGAAACCCTTGCATATCCTCAAGAGTAGAAGCAAGTGCTGTACCAAGAGAGGTAAAAAGAAGGGCAACAAGAAAAACAAAAACAAGAGCAACAGGCAGCAATAATACATTGTGAGGACGAAATCCTACAAGAAGTGTTAAGACAAAAACAATAATCCCCTGAATTGTTGCAACTGTTGCGCCTCCTAAAGTCCTACCAAGCATAATAGTAATTCGTGGCACAGGAGCAACAAGTGTTTCCTTAAGAAATCCAAATTGTCTATCCCAAATAAGCTCGATACCAGAAAAAATTGCAGTAAATAAGACGCTCATTAAAATAATTCCTGGTGCAAGAAATTGAATATAATTTCCTCCTCCTGCTTTTTGATACACATTCCCAAATCCAAATCCAAATGCAACAAGAAATAGGAGTGGCTGTCCCAAAGAACCAATTATCCGAGACCGCGAGCGAAAATACTTTTTTACCTGCCGTAACCACAATATGTATATTGTTCCCATATTATTATTTTCTTCCTCTCCACATTCCGCGCATTTGACGCATTCTATCTTTACCACTTACCTCTTCATCTCTAATGACATTCCCAGTAAGTTGTAAAAATGCATCTTCAAGACTTTTTGTCTTTGTATCTTTTTTTAATTGAGCTGGACTTCCCTGCGCAATAATTTTTCCATGATCTATAATAGCAATTCTCTCTGCTATCTTTTCTGCTTCCTCCATATAATGAGTGGTAAAAAATACTGTCATTCCTTCTTTCTTATTAATATTTTGAATATACGACCACATGTGGTTACGTGTTTGTGGATCCAGACCAATGGTTGGCTCGTCTAAGAATAGAATATGAGGATGATGCAGTAGTCCCCGTGCAATTTCCAAGCGACGCTTCATACCACCAGAAAATGTTTTGACAAAATCATTTTGCCTATCGAGCAATTCCACAAATGCAAGAAGCTCTGGAATACGCGTTTTTTGGGTACTACTTGGAACAGAATATAAATTTGCATGCAGTTGCATATTTTCGTACGCTGTTAAATCATCATCAAGACTTGGGTCCTGAAAAACAATCCCAAATGATTTTCTCACTGCATCTTGAGCATGTGTTGGATTGTGTCCATTAAGAATAATTTCTCCAGATGTGGGAGTAAGAAGTGTGGTAAGCATTTTAATTGTTGTTGATTTTCCTGCACCATTAGGTCCCAGGAATGCAAAAATTTCTCCTTTTGCAACAGAAAAGGAAATAGTATCAACAGCAGTAAATGCTTTCCCTCCAAAGGCGGGTCCAGAAAATTTTTTGGTTAGATTTTTTACTTCTACTGCAAATGAATCTGTCATATTTTTATTATATCTCGATAGGATGTCCTTCTCCACTTTTTGTCTGCGAGAAATTCCCATGAATATCTCCTCGTATAAAAAGTGCGGCAACGCCTCCTACTGCAAGAAAAATAGATGCTGTTTTAAAAACAGTTGCATACGCGAGTACGTTTGCTTTTACCACCATAAGTCCTTTTATCTGAAGAAGAGTAAACACATTCGTGGTATTAATAATTGAGTGAGCCTGCAAAGCAAGAAGCTGAGATGTAATACTGTTGGATAAAATTGTTGCAAAAATAGCAACGCCAAATGCTCCCGATAAGTTTCTGGCCAAGGCAAGAATAGAAGAAGCAACACCAACTTCATGTAAAGGTACTGTTGATGTTGCTGCACTGGTAAGAGGAGCAAGTCCTATACCAAGTCCTGCAGCAAAAAGGCCCAAACGCCAGGTAATATCCCAAAATGTCCACTTAATATCAATACCAATAAAGGAAAGTAGCATAATGCAAGAAAAAAACATTCCACCTGCTATAACAAATCGTGGCGGAATAACTTGCGAAAGTCTTGCTCCCCCTTGCGCTGCTGCCATAAGACATATTGCCATTGGAATAAAAAGGTATCCTGATTTGGTCACCGAATACCCTAAGAAATTTTGGGCAAAAATAGGAAGAAGAAATAAGGCACCAATCATACCCAAGAAGGATATAAATGATGTGGTAATTGCTGCAGAAAATGTTGGGATTT
>DASQJJ010000090.1:0-1512 GCA_035631115.1 Candidatus Eiseniibacteriota bacterium | reverse complement strand
ATTTCTGCAGACTCCTTATGCATAGAGGTTTTACCTGCCTCTTTAATTTCTTTAAAATAGCTCATTGGAGCCTCATTTGGGGATTTCTGCTCTTTTTTCTTTGTTGCATCTTTTAAGTCAAGCTCTTGGCCAGGCTTAAGGTCCCCTTTATTTCCACTTGCACTACTATACTTATCGGCACCCAAAATTTGTGCCCACATGTCTTTTACTGCGTCCTGTGCAACACCAGCTACATTTTCAACAATTGTTTGTTCTTTTTCCTGTAATTTTTCAAAGGGATTGTCTGCCACAACTTTTTTTTGAGGTTTTTTAGAAGGTGCGAAGGAGCCCTGTAACGTATTCATACCTTACCTATACTATACACTATAAACTTTTTAAGTAATCAAAGGTTTTTTGTTGTCTCAAGATTGCTGCCAAGAGATATTTATTTTTCTCCAAATTTTCTTTTTCCGCAGGTGTTGGTGCTTTGGTGATTGCCTCTTCTATTTCTTTTTCCGATACCGTAATTTTTTCTTCGTCAGCAATTTTTTGCAGGACAAATTCAACAGTAATGTCGTTGGTTGCACGCGCTGCGTAGTCCTTTTTTACCTCTTCTACTGTTTTGTGTGTAGAGGCCAAATATTGGTCGAGAGTAAGTCCAAGAGTCTTGACCTCGTCTAACATTTGGGACAACAGTCTATCTACTTCCGACTCAACAAGAATAGATGGAATAACAACAGTTGCTTTCCCCATAACTGCCTGCATAATTTCGTCAAAGCTTATTTCTTTTTGCTCTTTTCCCGGAACAACAATTTTGGATTTGGCGGTAACGTCTTTTACTGCTGCTTTATAGTCTTTAAGCGTTACCTCTGGCATTTCGCAGGTTGTTGCGATAAATTCCCATTCTTTCCCGTCGTCAAGCTTACTCACATTAATTTTTGGACTCATAATTGGTCGCAGCTTATGCTCGAGTACTGCCTCTGAATATGCTCTTGGGAGTAAGTGTCTAAGGATATCTTCCTTAAGATTGAGTGGGTCTAATTTTTCTTCGACGACTTTTCGTGGGGCTTTTCCTTTTCGAAATCCTGGAAGCTCCATTTCTTCTATTGCATGTTGAATAGCCTCTTCTCGTGCAGCCTTAATTTCCTCTAAAGATAAAGGAATAGTAAGGGTAAGTGTGCCGTCTTGTGCTTTGGCTAATATAGATTTCATAAAGTTATTTAGGGTGGGCCAGAGAGGAATCGAACCTCCAACCCTTTCGGGATACGGTCCTAAACCGTACGCGTATGCCAGTTCCGCCACTAGCCCTTATGTTCAGATCTATCGTGCCTGCCCCGAAGTCAACGAAGTTGTACTTTGGGGTCTACTCCGCCAGAGGCGGACTTCATTAAGCTAAGCTTAATTCGCATTTCACCACGCCCGCTCGTTGCCCGAACAGCTAGAGTATAGCGTATTTATAGAGAAATAGGAAGAGGATATGGGTGAGCAATCGCAAAATCACTCATGTCATTCATAAAATAGATAACACCAGAT
>DASQJJ010000089.1:0-11138 GCA_035631115.1 Candidatus Eiseniibacteriota bacterium | reverse complement strand
TAAGCTCATCTTTTGAAGTCATCTGTGCATCTGTAATCATGCGGTATGCTTGTGGCTGAAAATAGTTTCTTACTTGAAAAACTGCAACCAGTGACAAAACTAAACCTAAGATAATTGCGATAAATTTGCCAAATCGTTTTTCCACCATAGATAAAACAAATCCTCCCAAAAATGCAGAAAAAACGGCAACAAAAAGTAGATATCTCCAGGGAAATTGTATATACCAAAATGGCATAGCTATATCCCACAAGAATTTAGAATAAGGAAGCACGAGAAATATTGAACATATAAAAAGAACAGCATTACTAGTACTCACCAAAAGTCTTCTTTTGAATAAAAATAATACACTCAACACAATCCCTAAACCTCCAACAAATGCTTGCACCTTTCCAATTTGAAATGATAATCCATCAAGGCATCCTGCAGCAGATCCTCCATACCCCCAAATCCCACTCCATAATTGAATAGGACAGACAAAATGAATAGCATAACTTGCCAATTCTTTGGTTAGAATTGCATCAACAAGCGTATATTGTTTCTCCAAAATCGATGGAAGCCAGAAATAAGCTGTTAACCCCAATCCCAATCCAAAACCGAGAAGAAGTTGCATAACAACATTTATAGTACGATTCTTTTTTTGCAAAAAGGAAAATCCAAGGTATACAAGGAGCAACGGCCCAAATTGCAACATGACCAATGTATGAGACAACATAAGTAAACCGAAAAAAATACCAAGTAGAATACTATATTTCTTTTCTCTCTTCTCAAAAAGAAGATCAATTACTAATAAAATAAGAGGAATAAAAATCCATGAAAAAAATTCCGACAAGGCTCCTCTTACATAAATATCAACACTGTGATATGGCGCGTAGGTATATAAAATAGCTGCAAAAAGCCCTGGAATAATTCCATAATGCTTGCGCACCCAAAGAAACATTGCCAATGCAGCGAAAACAAATCCTAATCCAAAAACAATTTTCGTGCTATTAACAAAAGAGAATCCAAAAAGATGGATAAAAGACCCAACATAATATACAAGGGGAGGATAAAAATTGAATAATGGATACCCAAATCCAAAACCTAGATCAGGAATCCATCGAGGAGGCAGTTGTCCTTGAGATAAAACAAGATACATTTGCTGCAAACGAGCAACTTGCTCATCATCATGCATAGAAAAAAGACCAGCATGAAAAAGTGGCAAAAGAGCAAATACACAAATACCCAAAAGCAGAATTGGGATGAGAAAAAATAATACTTTATTTTTCATATCTTTTTTTAACAAAAAATAGTATAACAACACCAATTGAAAGAATCGTTACAATATCTGCAAGTAGTTGTACCATTGTTTCATGATATGCAACGGAGATAGTATGTTTTCCTTTTGGTACTAAAAACTGCACCAAACCATCCTGACTACTTGGTGTGACAGTTATTTTTTTAGTATCAATTACAACACTCCAACCGGGAAAGTAGACATATGCAACCTTAACGAGAGATGACATTTTCATGTCTACAGCAAATGATAGCTTTGTCCCTTTCGAATATATATTACTTATAGTTCCCATATCTTCGGGGATAATTACTCTTTGTTGACTATATACAGTTGGGATTTTTTCTACCCATTTAGGCATATATTCATTTTGCACTGTTGTTGTAGCAAGATTGGTCGCATAGTATGCATTATCGTGATTGTCATAATGTTTGGGGATAAGGTATGGCCAACTTGAAAATCCTAGAAGGAGTAAAAGAAGTGTTGATGGGACAATTTTATTGGAAAATCTCTGTATGAGAATACCTGCAAGAAAACTTTCTGCAATAAGCGTAAGCGATAAAAATCGGAATGGAAATTGAACAAATTGAGATAAAAACTGATTCTGCCACAATATACTGCTCATTGCTGTTGAGAAAAAAAGCGATACAATACCAAGACAAAAAAAGAAAAGCACTCTCTTATCTTTTAATAAAGGCCACACTGCAATGACTCCTCCAAAGAGTGCAAGGGCAATCCATCCAACCAATTGATATCCAACACTATGCAAAAAATAATGAGATGAATTCGCAACCACAACGGAATTAAAAATTGTATATTGCCTATCAAAGAGTGCTGGAATCCAAAAAAATGAAGCCAGTCCAAGACCTAAGCCAACAGATATGAGTAGCGAAGTAAGTTTTGATCTATTGATACATGCATAGAGAATAATTACCGGTAGGAAGAAAAGCGCTAATGTATTATGTGAAAGGATAAGAAGTCCCAGAAAAATACTTAAAAGTACCCATGATTTTTTCTCCACTGCCCAAAAAAGAAAAGGTACAATTGCAAGAGATACTATCTCCCCAACAGACCCTCGTATATACATATCGTACAAATGATATGGAAGATACATATACACTACCCCACCAAGAAATGCAGGAAAAGCTTTTAGAGATTGTTTTAAAAAGACATACATACCAATTCCTGAGAGAAGCATGCTTGCACCTAAGAGTATTTTTATATCTGTTATAAAAGGTATTTTTACTACGTGAAGCGCTGCACCAACATATAAAAAGAGTGGATAGAGAAAATCTGCAACGGGGTATCCAAATCCTTGATTAAGCTGTGGCAAAAATCGAACAGGAAATTGCCCGGATGATAACCCTTCATAAAATGCAGACAATCGGATAATCATCCAATGTCCATCATCACTTACAAAAAATCCACTGTGAAAAAGACCAATAAGTGCACCCACTGAGCAGATAATAAGAAGAGATATCCAATAATATTCTTTATTTTTCATATTTCTTTAATATGAGAAGAGATGAGAGAAATACAAGAAAAGATATACCCGCAATAATAAGTCCTATCGTAAAATACTGCGGCTTGTAGTACATATGCACGGTGTGCATTCCTTTTGGAACAACAAGTCCACGAAATGCATAATCTGCAAGAAAAACAGGAGTCTCTATTCCATCAATCTTTGCTTTCCAAGAAGGAAAATATGTATCTGAAAGAAAAAGAATCATAGGACCCGTTGTGCTAGTTGTAAAATCGATTGCTTGGGTATTATATGACAGCAATTGCACATGTCCTGTTGCATTGGCATCTATATCTTGTTGAGGTTGAGCATCTAGGACAACTGTTGTTGCCAAATTTTTCGTGTATAAAGCATCTAATGCCTTTTGTCCCTTTGCTAGGATAAATGAATTCACTAAAAAAAACCGAGGTAAAACTTGCTTATTTTCATATATTTGCCATGGACTCTGACTCCATATTAATGAGTAATTATCTTCGGGAAATATATTTGTATCACTATTTCCATCTTGTATCCCTTCGTCATGCTGGACAACATATTTCACTCCTAAAAGATTCATAAGGGTCTTTCTGTAAGGATTTTTCATGCCAATTGGGCCATATCCTTGGACTAAATTTGCATCCGGACGAGGAGGAAGTAGGGGAACTTTTCCGTCTATCGAACTTGTGATAAGCTCTCCATAATTTTTCATATGCAAAGGGTCATTCCCTTCTGGTGAATACGTACCATCAACTGTTTGGAAGTTAGGCTCTAGATATCCAGACCCATATCCCCAATATCTATTTATCCCTGCATTTTTTTGCATAAATTTAGTCACAGGGTTTTGCGGGTACATGGTCTCTTTTGGTGCAAATGGAGTAATCTTAGCAAATACATACAATAAATCAGCAACAACAAGTATAAGAAGAAGGATTTTTGCAATCGTGGTAAATCTTTTAGAAAGATACAATGCCAATGCTATTGCCATGAAAAGAATTGTTGGAATAATAAGGTTATGAAGAGAAGTTGCAATCTGTTGAGAAAATTGTGGAAATATCTTTTTTGCAACAAATCCACCTAACCAGATACAAAAATAGATACTTAAAAATCCAATAAAAAGTTTTTTAGGGAAATCTCTTTTTTTAAAAAATTCATCTATACCAAATGCAGAAAGCACTATTCCTGCAAACATAAAAATGCTTAGAAATCGTGTTGGCACAGTAGTATTAATAACAGGAATTGGAAGTTTATATATATAAGCAATGCCTGGGAGATTTGTAACAGCAATCATTACTCCAATTGCAAGAAGCAAGAAAAAAAGTGTAAATTGCCTTTTCTTAGATATTGCATATGCGGCAAAGAAAAGAAGTGGAACACCTATATAGGCTACTCGCTCTATATATGTTGTAGATAAATAATAATTTCTCGCAGCAGGATTTCCAAAAAAATCAGATGAGAAAAGAGTTATCCAATACCAAAAGGGTTGTAGCATATTTTGAAACTGACTGAGTGAATATGGCCAGCGGGTTGAATTGAGAAATACTTGATACGTTGCGACAAGTTGAAAACTACTTAGTAACACTGGGAAAACAAACATACTACATAATGAAAAAAATGTTTTTTTTGTTAGTTTTTTTGATTGAGATAGGAAAAAGTATGCACTAAATAACCCTGCAACAAGGTAACTATAGAAAGCTCCTTGGATGTACCCTGATATAAGCAGAAGAAATGCTGCGCCAACAAATCCTACATAATCTTTTACTTTTTCTTTTCTTAGAAATCTGTAGAGAAAAAATAAAAGAAGTGGTAAGTATGCAAGGGTTGCAGCAATATTTCCATATTCTATCCATACTACCATGTACGAAGAAAAGGCAAATCCGACACTTCCGACAATCGAGGCAAACCTACTGACTTTTAATTCACGTGCAAATACATAAAAGAAAAAAGATGCCAAGATGGGCTGAATAAGAATAAAAAATGACCATCCGAGAGTAAAGGGAAAAATAAAGAAAAGAAGATTAAATGGATTAAATACACTAGATTGCAAATTTTGCATAAGGATATTTCCAGAAAAATTATGTGGATTCCAGAAAGGAATTCTTCCTTGTTTTAATTCGCTAATGGTAAAATACCTCCAAGGATACATTTCGGTAATAACATCCTTCCCCTGTGCTTTATTTGGATAGGTTCCGGGAACATATCCAAAAACAGATAAGGAGCGGTATGGATTGCTATTTATAAGAAGATCTCCAGGAAATGGCACAAAACCTTTAAAAATTGGCCAGAAAAAAAGAAAACAAACACAAACAAGTATAGCTAATGAGACCAATGTTTTTTTCATGCTATTGAGCCTTTACCTTATATAGCCTCATGTAATACACATTGCCAATTCCTTTTTTATATTGTGCAATAAGTGAAAGCGGCCATTTTGGAGGTGTTGGCTGTTGGTAAAAAATAAAATAGGTGTCCATTTTTTTCGCCTTTTCAAGCAAATCTTGTGGAATCTCGTCTGGTACAGGCCAGATGCCACTTTTTTCGATATTTTTGTCTGACCCCAAATAAATTTCCATTGCAAGTGTAGGAAGCGATCCAAATGTGCCTTCCGATCCAACATAAATCTTTTTTGTCTGAGATTGCATTGCCAAATAATTGACGACCTCTGCCATTCCCCCTCCTGCTGGCCAATCATTGCTGTATTGAGAGAGATCTGACTTTGCAATTGGAGCTGTTGCGAAATTAGTAATAATTTTAAAGTCTGCAAAAATCCAAAGAGCGAAAAAGAAAAGTAAGCATATCAACCAAAATGCAGGTTTTTTTAGATATGCATACAACCAAATCAAGAATAAACCAACAATTGGAAGAAGAGGGAGAGTCATAAAGAAAATAAATCGTGGATATAATACTCTTCCAAAAAGAGCGAGAAGAAAAAATGGAACAACGAAATAGATAACGAGCACTATTTTTTCTTTGGTGTATTTCTTAAAAACAACAAGTCCCCCAATAAGAAGAATAAGTACCGGATATGTCATGTATGTGCTAAACCAATCCCAAACACCATGAAAATTCCCTTGGAAAAATTCAACAGGATGTTGCAGCCATTCATTAAGAGGATATACAAATACTGCATTTTTATCGGTAACTATGTGGTAAAAAGGAGAAAGTCGAAGTATAGAATAATAGACATTTGCCAGAACAACTGCCAGAAGAGCAATACCTACCCATTTTGCCAATCGTACTGCTCGCTCTTTTGATTTCCAATCAAAAAGAAGCACAGTTGCAGGAAGCAGATACCAACTAAAAAATGCCGATGTCTTGGTAAGCATTCCGCCACCCAATACAAGTCCTAAGAGAAATCCAAGCCACAATTTCGGTCTACGAACCAAAACAATCTCCAAATACAAGCTCCAAATAGTAAACATACCAACCATACTGTCATAGAGAGCCATTCTGTCATAGACTAAGGCAAAGGGATACAACACGTACAATCCTGCAGAAAGAATACCAACCCATTTATTTTTAAATATTTCCCTTCCCAAAAGAAATAATCCAACCATAGTAAGGAGTCCACATACAACAGAAACAAGTCTTCCTGCTAGCAAGGGGTCATGGGCAAAACGCATAAAAATCATATCCCACCAAACAAACATTGGCTGCTTGCCATCCGTGAGCGAAATAAATCTCCAATTAGCATCTTGCTTGGCAATTTGCGACCACCTTGTGTAAATTGCTTCATCGGTAAAAAGAGGAAGACTCATAATTTGAGTGAGCCTGAGGAAAAGATATGCTGCCAAAAGACCTGCGCCAATACTCATCTCTTTTACATATTTTTGAAGAAGCTGCATATACTTTATTGTAGCCTAGATTATCGCCTTTTCGCAACACGAAGTACCCACATACAAACACTAACAACAATGCTTAATCCAACACTAGACCAGAGCATAAGTAATAGAATGAAAGGAATCGGATTATCCCAATTACCTATATACAGAAATGGAATATATTGAAAAAGCGCTGTAAAAGAAAAGAGAGTAAATCCAACAAGAATTTCCTTTTGTTTGGGCATGAGGGACGCAAAAGGAAAAAGGAAAAGAATGTACCATGGCTGAAAATTTGTCCGTAAAGAGGCAACAACTAGTGGAATAATGAGCAATATAAAACTTACCAATGCAAGACTTTCCATCTCACCTTTTTTCTTTATAAAGGTACCTATAATCCAAAGAGGAAGTAGCACTGCTGTTGCAAATTTTATGCCTATAGATAGAAAGAGTAATAAAAATGACCAGACACTTTTTTTATTCATAAATGTTACTAAAGCAAGCGAAATAAATAAAACCATTACCATATCATTATGAGCAGATACCAATCCTTCAATAATAACTAATGGACTGAATGCAAATACTGCAATCCCAAATAACGAATTTTGTGGATCTGTTTTTTTGAGTATTTTTTCTACACTCCATGCAATACCCAGATAGCTTATGCTGGCAAGTGCTTTAAAAAGAAAAAATGTAGGAAGAAAAAATTGCATTCCAACAAAAGATATTGGAATGGTAATAAAAAGCCAAATAGGTCCGTAAGGATATATACGCTGTGTCCAATGCATAAAAGAGAGCATAGGGTCATGCGGAAAATCAAGTGCCTTGTGCATATACGGATTTTGGAAATAATGTGTGACTATTTTTGCATCAAAGATGTAATTAAATAAATCGTACGAAAATGCATTGTAAGAAAAGGTTAGTATTACTGCAGTAGCAATAACCAATATCCATACTGTTTTTCTTGACAACACATTATTTCGAATCAACATAAGTAATCCAACATAACTTGCGAGAAGTGAGATGAGAATTCCTACATACAAATATGTAGAGAGTGGTCTTTGGAAATATCCAATGTACTGAAATGATTTTTCTATTGTCTGCCAGATAGAAATGCGGGAAAGGGTAAGACTTAAATCCACCTGTGTGTACGAATATAAGAAAAGACAGATAATACCTGCAACATAGAGAAAAATTGATAGAAATTTATTCATATTACTTTTCATCTAGTTGATACAGATAGACATAATTGGGTCCGTGACCCTTTTCGTATGAGAGTACAAGATGCATCGGCCATTTAGGTGGATTCTCCAGTTGTGTTAAAAAGAGAAATACTGGTTCTTGTCTACTTTTTTCCAGAATATCCTGGGGAATTTCACTTGGGAATTTAGCAAAACTCATCCTTTCTGCAGCAGGATTTTTGAAAAAATACATGTCCATAGCAGCGTTGGACATGCCACCATATGGACCATCTGTAACTACAAGAATCTTATGTTTTGTCGACTCTGTCAGAAGATATTTTACAATATTCCCTATTCCCCCACCTGCAGACCAACTTGTAACAAGCTCTGTTTTTGTTATCTGTGGGACAGGAGCCTCCTCTAAATTGGTGAGAATTTTATACTCCGAATATACATTAAATGAAACAAAAAGAATAACAAGAGCAACAAAAGCTAAAAGATTTTTTTTGAATCGATTATACACATACCACATGCCTAGAGATGATAAAGGCAGCAAGAATAGCGCCATAAAGAAAATGTATCTGGGAAGTGGATCTCTTCCAAGAAGAGCCATACCAAGTATTTCTATAAGAAAAGTGACAATAAGTAAGAGTTTTTCATTTTTATACGCTTTAACTAAAAATAGACCAGCTGCTGCTAATAGTAAAAACGATGGGGTAAGGAGTAAAAAAATCCATTGACCAAACTGTGTTAGATTTTTTACAAATAGTGGAAGGAAATTTGTATATAAAAGACTAAGGGGAGAATTGAGAAAATAATTATTTTTTTCAGCTATGTTGTCAAAACCGGAAGAAAGAAATAAAACAGAATAGTACAAATATGCAATCGCTACAGAAAGAGCACTATATAATACCCACTTCATTAATCTTTTTGTTTTTTCATTTTTTCCTTCAAAAAGAAGAAGCGTTACTGGAAGTAAATAAATAGAGAGAAATCCAGAAGATTTATTAAGTATTCCTGCACCGAGGGAAAATGCCAATAGAAATGCATACTGCAACTGTAAGCGCCTCACGAGAAGAATACTCAGATACAAACTCCATAGAGCTATTGCTGCAACAAGGGTATCATAAATAGCAAGCCTATCTGTGATAAGTGCAAATGGACAAAGGATATAGAAAAAGATACTACAAAGCGCAATCCATTTCTTTTTAAACAATTCGTAGGTAAGCATCATAAGACCAATTGCAGCTCCAAACCCAGAAAGAATGGCGGCAATTCTTCCAGCAATTAAAGGATTGGTGACAACTTGCATAATAACGATAATAAGCCAGATGAAAAGTGGCTGCTTACCATCTCCTAAAGAGGCTAAGCGTTGATTTGGATCGGCAAATCCAAGCTGTGCCCAATGAATATATCCAGCTTCATCAACAAAAAGAGGAAGATTTTTAAGTAAAAATAACCTGGTAAAGAAGTAGAGAAAAGTTAAAGCTAAAAAAATAATAAAACTCGAGGAAAATAAATATTTTTTCATGTTACCTTGTATATATCCCCTCAAATTGTTTTAAGCGAATTCGGAGTAAGTACATAACAGCATCAAGGGAATCTTTAAGCGGACTAACGCGTCGTGTCTCCACATACAACCATTCTACGGGCACTTCTTTAATCTTGTATTTGTTTTTTTGTGCTAAAAATAACAGCTCTACATCAAATCCCGCAGCAACACTCGATCCTGACACATGGGCATACCCATGATGTAAGTCATACATTTTTTGGAAAAGAACTTTTCCTGATTCTCTGGTAAACATTTTAAATCCACATTGTGTATCGGTAATTCCTTTAAGTCCAACAAGAAAAGTACGTAAAACCATCATACCCTTGGCCATAAGCTTTCTGGTCCAAGGAGCACCCTTCCTGCCACTTCGAGAGCCAATAACCACATCGTATCCTTTATCAAAGTATGGCATGAGCTTGTCCAACTCTTCTATTGGAGTTGCTTGGTCCATGTCGGTAAATAAGACATACTTTCCAGTAGACTTGAGTATGCCCGTTGTCACTGCACCTGCTTTTCCTAAATGTGGATTTTTTATAAAGGAGAATGTCTTATTTTCTTTAACAAACTTTTCTACAAATTCTTCGCTACCGTCTTTGGATCCATCATCAACTATGATAACTTCGTAGTTAAATTCTTTTTTATCTAAGAACGATTTTACCTTATCCAAAACACCTTTTTGCAGATTGGCCATTTCATCATATGAAGGGATAATAACGGAGAGGAAAATTTCTTTACTCACTTCAAAATTATACTAGAAATAGAAGCGTAGAACAAACTTCTAAGTAGCGCGTAGGGGATTCGAACCCCTGATATTCACGTTGAGAACGTGATGTCCTAGGCCACTAGACGAACGCGCCAGGTGAATGTATTTTACTTGAAATCACACTCTGAGACAAGAGAAAGTGCCTATTTTTTTGATTTTGAGGTATATCCCGTTGGGTAGGTTGAGTAAATTCTGTCTGTGGCAGCAGCATGAGATTCTGGGAGAAGGAAAAGAACAATCATTGGAGAATCTTCTAGCGCTACAAAATGATGTGCAACTCCTTCCGGAACTTCAAATGATTTCCCTGGTTCAAGGGTTTGTTCTGCTATGTCCCAGGACGTCACTGCTTTATCTCCATCCATTTTATAGGCACCATTTTCGTCTTTTTCTACTTTACCGAATCGTAGCTTACCAAATGTCAGAGGAATACAAATCTCTCCACTATGCTCGTGAAAATGAGGAGCAATATCTGTCCCTTTTGTAACTTTTACTTCTAATAGAACAACATTCTCGTTGCCAATTTTTGTTTGGGCAATTCTCACCAAATTGGCACCAAGACCTTGTTCGTACGTTGCTTTTTGAAGCAAAAGCTCAAGATAAGAAGAATCAAAGTTCATACACACATTGTACCAAAACTCATAACTGATGTACATTCTATTTTTCTTGTCTCATTCTTAAAAATGAGTTAGTTATATTCTTTCTCGTTCCATTCTTTCTGCACCTTCTTCTGCGTATTTTGCTTGGGTATCACGAAGCTCCTCTTCTGATGCTGTTGGAGGAAGTAAATATACAGTGCGTATCGCTACACCTGTTTTTTTATCCCGTGCAGCATTTAACTCTTTTAGTGTTGCGCGAGGGCCGAGTCCATACGCCTTCTGTGATTGCTCATCAACTTTTGGTACTCTTTTTCTTGGCATTCAGGTAAGTGTAACAGGTTCTACCTTTTTATTCTTACCCAAACGCGAAAGCATAAGACCTTAAGACCTGGAGTTTGGAATTTTAAATGCAGACGTAAATACTTGAGCTATTATTGGGTTTTGTCTGGAACAAAATACATTG
>DASQJJ010000088.1:0-2123 GCA_035631115.1 Candidatus Eiseniibacteriota bacterium | reverse complement strand
CATCACAATGGCCAGATGAGGTATGGATTGTGCCTCGAAGAAGTGGAAATAGCTTTGACAAAATTTTTGAAGAAGAAATTATAGACCTGTCTTTTGTTATACAGAGGTTACTCCAAATAATGAATATTCGTTATAAAGAAGACTTCCCATACAATTTTTATATTGCACCGGGGAAAAGATGGTATCTTCGATTTATTCCACGAAGAAAAATAATTGGTGGATTTGAAGTAGGGACAGGTGTATGGGTAAATACCCAAGATCCAAAAGAAACATTCACTTTTCTCAAAAATCATTTCGAAAATCCAAATGAAGAAATAATTACAAGAGAACACCTAGCGGAATATAGGCACAACGTGTAAGTTGTGCAAGTTCCAAAAAACAAGAAACAAGATACAAAACAATGGAAAAGAAATTTGATTTAGAAGAAAGAACGCTGCAATTTTCCAAAGACCTATTGTTTGTTCTCAAAAAGATACCAAAAACTTCTATTAATATCCCCTTAATCAATCAAGTAATTCGTTCGGGGACGGCTATTGGAGCAAATTATATTGAGGCGAATGACTCTTTAGGTACAAAAGATTTTGTTATGCGAACCAAAATTGCACGGAAAGAAGCAAAAGAAACGTTGTATTGGTTAAATCTTCTATTAAATGTAAATGAAGAGTTTATGGATGAAATAAATAAATTACTAAAAGAGTGTGTTGAGCTTAAGAATATTCTATCTGCAATAATTAAAAATTCTCAGTAACTTTCTCTTGGGTTTGTTTCTTGTGGATTGTATCTTGTGGGTTATGGTTGTCTAGGCAACTTTTTGCTGAATACCAAGGAGCCAGAGGACTGCTTCTTTTTTGTATCGTCTATCGCCACGAGAATTAATTCTAATAGCAGGAAGCTTTCCTCTTTTGCCCCATCTTTTAATTGTTAGTGGAGATACTCGCAAAATTTGTGCAACTTCTTTTACTGTTAAGAGATCTGGTAAGTTTTGGATTGATAGTGTTTGATTGATCATAGGCGTGCAACTAATTGTTTGTTAATCAATGTAGTGTTTTGTTATATACAAAATAACAAAGTGTAACAAAAGTGTCAAGAGGGAAAAAGAAAAATTTGAAAATAAATTTTGTTTTAGTACAATATGTGTATGGATTTTTCTACACCTCAAGAAGCAAAACTCCTTCAAAAAGAATCATCATCTTCCCAGCCAAAGCAACAGGATGTTGCACCAGAAGTATTACGCGAGCGAAAACTAACACAACAATTCGGTCCAGAAGAAATAGCATTTTGGCATAGAATAAAAAAAACAGACAAGCCACAGATTGTTGCAGTTAGAAGAAAAGAGGAAGTAGATAGAGAAGGTGTGCCTACAAGAAATATTACGTATTCTATACTAAATAATGACGGCGATAGAGTAGGGTATTTAATGGGACGAGAGAGCGAAGGTGCTGATGGGCTGGTTTTTGATAATTCAGGTGCATTTTCTAATACAGACCTAGAAGCAAGAGAAGAGATTAATCGCTATAATGCCGATCCTACGCAAGCTCCAATTATTGCCGGGAGTGTGACAGCATCGCTTGCACATTTAGCTGGAAAAGGAGGAAGGTATGCTCATTGGTATTCATCTGCTGTTTTTAAGACAATACAGGGTGTACAACATGGATTTAATATGTTTGCCCAAGGATTATCTAACTATCCTGATTTAGTTGATGTTGCAATGACCAATCCGCCAGATCCTACAAGAGTTTTCGATGTAACCCCAGTTGCATAATAGAAAGTTTAAAAAGAAAAAAATTTATGAAGTTATTCTTGCAGGTTGTCTTTTATTTTTTTGTTGTGATGTATCTTTTCTATTAAGCATGTCTGCAATAATATCAAGCATTGCAGACTGATTGGTTGGGGTACGGTACCCACTTGCTATATACTCTCTCGCTTTTTGTGTTGCATCTTCTGGAGAAGTGGCCGTGCGGGAGGCAATAAGTTGTAAGAATCTTTCTGGATTATATTTTTCTGGATACCGTTGCACTACTGGATCTGTGGTAAATTTTGTTTTTATCTCTTCAGAGAATGCGCTGCTTACTTTTTGATTGGGAATAACAACAGACTGCGGATTTTCAAAAAGACTTGCTGCA
>DASQJJ010000087.1:0-7564 GCA_035631115.1 Candidatus Eiseniibacteriota bacterium | reverse complement strand
ACTTCGCTCGAGATGACAATGGATCTCAGGATGACGAGAAGGCTATTTTACACTTACCACTGTATAGAGGACTTTTCCTGCAGGAGCATCTACTTCTACTGTTTCTCCTTTTTGCTTGCCAAGTAATGCTTTTCCAAGAGGAGATTCATGGGAAATCTTTTTTGCAGCTGGATCTGCTTCCCATTCTCCAACAACAGAAAATACTTCTTCTTTTGCACCTATTTTAACTGTTACTTTAGAGCCAAGTGCTACAGCTGCTGTTGCTCCACCATTACTAGTTGTATCTTCGATAATTGTTACTTGCTTGAGAAGCTCTTCAATTTCCTCGATTCTACCATCTATAAAGGATAACTCGTCTCGTGCTGCAGTATATTCTGCATTCTCAGACAAATCTCCTTGATTGCGAGCTTGTGCAACTCTATCAAGCATTTCTGGTCTTTTAACTTTTGTTAATTCCTCGTACTCTTTTTTTAAGTCTTCTAGACCTTCTTTTGTTAAGTAGATTTTTTTATCCATATATATTTAAAGAAAAGCGCCCCATGTTAATGCATTGGACGCGTTTCGTACCAACGCATAGTATCAAATACACAATTTTTGTCAATAACCTGGAGTAATCATTTAGGCACGAATTGCTTAAGAACCTCGAAAGTTTTTTGCTTTAAATTCTCTGTAATTTCAAGGATAACAATACCCTCCTGAGGTCCGTCTTCGCCGAGACTGGGCTGTCCATACATGAGCAAATCTCCTAATGGAAGCATGAGAATAAGCGGAATAACAAAAAGATCTTCTTCTCCTTCAACAATAATAATAGTGCTTTTCTTACTCTGTTTTTGACTAACAACGCTCAGTAATTTTTTCCAAACACGAGGGACCAGCTGTCCTGCTGAATTAACAAGATGTACAATTTTTTCATTTCCCATAAATCCCAACTGACTTAAGCTTTGATTGGTTTTTTTCCTTTCTATAAAAAAATCAACAACAGCTATTTTTTGCTGAATTCCTTTGTCGTGTATTCTTTTTGTTGTCACATCACCTACGGTAACTATTCTTTGGGGATTTTTAAGAAATTGTTTTGGGATATCTTTAGCAAAAAGCATACCAAATGGCTTATGTAATATTTCTCGCAATGAATCTGGTAGAAAAAGAGTCGTGGATAAAAAATCATTGTCTGGCAGCAAGACTCCTTCTCTTGTAATACGTCCTGACCGAATGGTAGATGAAGAAATTTTTTCTCCCGAAGGTGTTGCTACCAATGGGAATACCAAAAGATGTAAGGGAGTAAGTCCTAGTTTTTCTCTTTCTGCATTTATTTCTTTTCCAATTTTTTCTGTTTCTTGAGAGACAAGAAGTGCGATAGAGGATGCATCGGGAATTTTTGTCTGGTCAAACCTACTATCAATTGCAACTATTTTTGCTCTTTCAAAAAATCCTTCCAGAGATAAAAAATCCTGCAATTCTTTTTTTCTTTGGGCAAATGGAAGAATGCTTTCGTCTTTTTTATTTTGTGCGACATACATATCTGATGTAAGCCCTATGACCACGGTATTTCCATGAGAAAATGCAAAACGTAAAAATGCCTTGTGCCCCGCGTGTACCCTATCAAATGTTCCTCCACAAATCACTAAATTGTATTTCATATATTTTTAATTTTTTTTGTATATGCGTTTAATATCTGACTCTCATAATCTATTGGGTGAAAGGCAATAAGAGATGGTGTTGTTGTTTCGCGTGTTTTACTTTTCTCCATATACCATAGTTGCATATTTCTCATAAAAAATTCTAGTGGAAAGAGAAAAAGAGAAAAAGAGAATTCTTTATTTCTTGTCCTAAGTCTGCCGAATGGATTTCTAATAGGATAATTGGGAAAATAATTTTGTATCCAGACATTAGCAAGTACAAATTTTTCGTAGGTATTATTTTTATTAACCACTGGGAAGAGTTGTACAATTTCGTGTGCAAGATAGAGATTTCTTTTTTGTATTGGAAAACGCAAGTGGTCCTCATCGACAAACATATTCGCACATATACTGTCCCTCGTAGAATGTCCTTTTCTTCTTCGAAGACCTAGTAGCTCCAACACACAATATATAAGAAGTCTTGTTATCCATACACTGTAAGGCAATGTAATAAAGAAAAGGTCAATATCGCTTTTTTTCTCTGCATTATGCATTGCGACAGATCCACTAATTCCTATAAAACGAATTGTCGGTATCCAAGAAAGTAGTGAAATAATTTTTTTTGCTTTTTTTATTTTACTTTGCGAATATTTTTCTTTTTCCATTCTAAGACGTACTATTTCTTCGCGTCCAGGAAGAAAATAGTACAGTAAATTACTGTGAATCTCGTGAGGGATTTTTTGAAGATTTGAGAGAAATTTTTTTCTTCTTACTTTTATTCCAACTGTATGAAATATTTGATTGCCTGTGAGAGGATAATTAAAAATATCTGCATATGCCAAAGTCTTATAGATTTCTTTTTCCATAGATAGCAGTATAGACTAGCGTGAAGACGGTGTAAATTGTGAAGTAACCTGACTCACTCCCTGAGACAGCGTTGTGAGCGCTGATTCTGGAGATGTATTTTTTAACACACTATTTACTGCATTACCAAGATATCTATTAAGAGCACCATTATATTCGTCATAGTATGTGTCTCCAACAAAAATGCTTGACAGTGCCCCTTTGTACTGAGAAATAAATGGAGCTAAGAGCGAATTTGCTTTAAGTCCATCTGCTAAATTTGTTTGCGCATACAATTCTCCAAATAATCGCTGTTTGGACTCCTCTGTATACAATTTTGTTAGGGTTTCTTTTTGTGCAAGATATTGGAGCAATTCCAAGCTTTCTTTTGGATGTTTTGATTTATTAGATACACCCTCTACCCAATAAGAAGCAACTGTCATATCCCTTCCTGGAAGATGTGGAACAGGATATATTGCAAAGTTAAGCGTAGGATTTGCGGCTTTTATTGCAAAAATATCGTATGAATACCCAAAATACATTGCTACTTTTCCTTTACTAAAGGCTGCAAGAGAATTGTCTAGCGTACTGTCCCATACGTTTCCGTCTGGTTTGGCAAATGATGTATAGAAGGTTAATGCATCTTTTGCATTTGTCGAGCCATCTAGCTTTTGCAGATTTGCACCATTTTGAAGCAAAAGA
The DNA here is from genome assembly GCA_035631115.1 of Candidatus Eiseniibacteriota bacterium. Classification (GTDB taxonomy): domain Bacteria; phylum Patescibacteriota; class Microgenomatia; order Levybacterales; family UBA12049; genus DASQJJ01. The sequence goes on along the minus strand of DASQJJ010000087.1, from coordinate 4,403 downwards.
AGCGAGACAATGTCAGCACTATGGGTAACATTTTCATAGGTACCAAGACTTGCACCTGCTGTTTGAATGCGACCACTAGGATCTTTTACTGTTAACGCTTTTGCAACCGTTATAAACTTTTCCCACGTAGTTGGGACTGTTGCACCAGCATGAGTAAAAATATCGGAATTAACAAAAAGAGAAAGCGTATCCATTTGCATAGGTAAGCCATACACTGCGCCGTTGGAAATCATGTCAGAGGACATAACAGGAGGAAAATTCTTATCTAATTGATTTTTATCTATAACAGAAGATGGCAAAGGCAACAGTATATTTTGTAATGGGTATATCCATGTATTATGGAGTCTAAAAATATCTGGGCCATTCCCCTCCTGTGTGCGAGTAAGAAGACGTCGTACATAATCTTTCGGATCTTCTTTTGAATAAACAACGGTAATATTTGGATGTTGTTTTTGAAAATCAGCAAGAATTGGTCCCATGACTGACTTATCTTCCCAAAGTCCCCAATACGTAAGAGTTACCTTCTGATTGCCTGCATTTTTTGAAGAAAAAATAAATGACCCTATTGCCCAAACAATTATAAGTAAAATAACAACAAGTGCACCGATAACAACAAATCGCAGGAGTGAAGAAAAATGAAATCCTCCATTGTCATCGAGTGTTTCGCCATTATTTGTAGGTGGAGGACTTTTTACAACAGGAGGAGACTGTACTACCTGAGCTTCGTGGATGGGAGTGGGTACACCTTGTACCAAAGTTTCTTCATGCTCTGGGGCAACAGCTTCTTCAACCGGACGCAGTGGTCTTGGTATTTCTTGCGGGACTTCATGCATTGTAGGAGGTGTATTTTGAATAGGTACCTCTTGAATTGGCGGCTCAACCGGTGGTTGAACCGATTGAACAGGAATTTGCTCTGCGGGGACAGCAGGATTTGGAATAGTGCCCTGCGCAGGAGGTTGTTGTATCGAAGGATCTTGGGGATTAGATGGACCATACAAGTCGTGTAACGTTATACGGGGATTATCTCCAGGCACAGATGAATTGGGATCCTGCGCAGTCGAACTTTGAGCAGTACTCGTCACGGGAGGCGCAGCTTGACCTGGCTTAAATACAACGTTATCATCCATATATATTCATAGTATAATATCAACTGCCACATGGTATCAATCAAAAAAATACATATAAAGAATTTACGCAAGATTAATCCACGCAAACATATTTTGCCATACCTTCACGCAAGCTTTTGGTTTGGGGTTGGAGCAGTACTTGGATTTTTTTTCCTTGTTAGCTTTGCGTACATTTTCTTCCAACAAGTCTACAGCAAATTAGTGTTTCCGGGAGTAACAATTAACAATGTTAATTTTGGAGGCAAGAGCCAGGCATATGTAGAAAATTATTTTGCTCAGAGAAATGAGAAAATCTCTCATGACATATTTACATTTCTCGCAGGAGACACGTATGCAACGACATCTGCTAATGAGCTTAACCTTGGATATAACAGTACCCTTCTTGCACAACAGGCAATGAGTGTGGGAAGGTCGAGTGATATATTTTCCAATATTACTCTTGTTTTTCAGGCATATCTTTTTGGCGTTACGCTTTCCCCTTCATACTCATTCTCGCAGGATGCCCTCACAACATTTCTTACAGCCTTTCAGAAAGATTTACATAAAGACCCTGTTGACGCGCAATTTCAATTTACCAATGGAAAAGTAACAACATTTAAGCCGTCCAGTAACGGACAGGATGTTGATATTGCAGCAATAAGCCAAACACTCAATCAACGCATTCCATATCTTTTTGCTCTTCCTGATGGACAAAATATACAGCTTCCTGTCCCCTTAAAAACTCTGCTTCCAGAAATTACAACAGAAAAAGCAAATAATTTAGGAATAAAAGAGCTCATTGGTACTGGGACTTCTCTTTTTCAACATTCAATTCCAGGAAGAATTTTTAATGTAAAACTTGCCGCTTCCCGATTGAATGGCGTTGTTATAGCGCCAAATGAGGAATTTTCTTTTGATAAAGCATTGGGAGACGTGTCTGCATACACTGGGTATCAGCAAGCATATGTTATTAGTGGAGGAAAAACAGTCTTGGGCGACGGAGGTGGCGTGTGTCAGGTCTCAACAACAATGTTTCGAGCAATTCTTAATGCTGGTCTTCCCATAACAGAAAGACATGCGCATGATTATCGCGTTGGCTATTACGAAGAAGATGGTCCTCCAGGAATAGATGCAACAGTCTATGTGCCAAGCGTTGATTTAAAATTTAAAAATACCACAGGGCATAATATTCTTATCCAAACCGTCGTTGATCCAGATATACTGCGACTTACATTTTATTTGTACGGTGTAAAGGATGGGCGTGAGGTAACCATGACAACTCCTGTTATTACCAATGAAACACCTGCGCCACCAACCCGGTACCAGGACGATCCAACATTACCAAAAGGAGTAACTAAGCAAGTAGACTTTTCTGCAAATGGTGCAACAGTAAAATTTTCACGCGTTGTTAGTCAGAATGGGAAAGAAATTATTAATGAAACATATGTCTCAAATTATCGTCCTTGGCAAGCAGTATTTCTGGTAGGAACACAGTAAAATTAAAAATGAAAAAGTAAAAATTAAAAATAAAGGTACCTTATCTTTTATTTTTTATGTTTTATTTTTTATGTTGAAATTATGGCAAAAATAGTAAATATAGAGGAAGTAGAAAAGCTGAGTAAACAATTCCATTCTCTAGGGAAAACCATTGTGGTGGCTGGTGGTTGCTTTGACATTCTTCACAGTGGGCATATTACGCTTTTGGAAAATGCGAAAAAAGAAGGAGATGTTTTATTTGTTTTGCTGGAAAGTGATAGTGCAATTAAAAAAAGGAAAGGTATCCATAGACCTATCCACACACAACATGAAAGAGCACATATGATAAGTAGGCTGCAAGATGTGGATGTTGTTGTTGTCTTACCAGATACTATGACCGATTCTGACTACGACACTCTTATAAGAGCTATTCATCCTACTGTTATTGCAACAACAGAAAATGATACCCATATTACTCATAAAGAAAGACAAGCACAATTAGTTGGAGCTAGAGTAAAACAGGTAAATAAATATCTACCTGCTGTCTCTACAACAAAATTATTAGATGTTTTGTCGAAAGAGTTGTAATGAAAAAAATATTTTTTCCCCTTCTTGCTATTTGTATTCTCGTAAATCTTTTTATTATCTATAATATTTTTCATACAACTCCTCTTGCTATTATTAACAGTCATGATTTTTATCTAGATGTAGCCTTGACCCCACAGCAAAAAGAAATTGGACTTGCAAAATATACGTCACTTCCTGACAATAAAGCAATGTATTTCCCATTTGACCGAGCAGATTATTACAGCTTTTGGATGAAAGGCATGCATTTTCCTATAGATATTATTTTTTTGAAAGATAAAAAAATAGTAACCATATATTCCTCTGTCCCTATTCCAACACAACAGCAGACTAACAACCTTCCTATGTACAAGCCGAAAGGTCCTGCTAATAGTGTCCTGGAAATAAATGCAGGTCTTTCGGAAAAATATGGTTTTAAAGAGGGAGACATGGTCGAGATATACAACTAACATATGAGAATATTAGCCATAGAAACATCATGTGATGAAACGGGAGCAGCAGTTGTAGAAAGTAATGGAAATGAGGTAAAAATTCTTTCTAATGTTGTTGCAACCTCTTTAGCGATACACAGTAAAACAGGCGGCATAATTCCAGAGGCAGCAGCACGCGAGCAAGTAAAATATATTATTCCTGTTATTAACGAAGCTTTGGAAAAAGCAGGAATTACTTTTGGTTCAACTTCTAAACCCAAACCTCACCCCAACCCTCTCCTGCCAGGAGAGGGAGATCAAGGAAAAAATCTTATGGTGGATGCAATTGCTGTTACCTACGGACCCGGACTTATTGGATCGCTTTTAGTAGGAGTAGAAACAGCCAAAGCACTTTCTTTTCTTTGGGACAAGCCGCTTATTCCTATAAATCATCTTTTTGGACACATATACGCAAATTGGCTAACCCAACCTCACCCCAACCCTCTCCTAAAAGGAGAGGGAGATCAAGGAGGCGAGATTCCTCGCTTTCCTTTAGTGGCCCTTATAGTCTCAGGGGGTCATACGGATTTGGTGCTTATGAAAAGTCATACAGATATAACCTGGCTTGGGGGCACGAGAGACGATGCTGCAGGAGAATGCTTTGATAAGTCAGGAAGATTGTTGGGCCTCCCCTATCCTGCAGGCCCAGAAATAGAACAAAAAGCAAAATTGGGAAATCCAAAAGCATACCACTTTCCCAGACCGCTTTTACACGAGAAAAACTATGACTTTTCTTTTTCTGGACTCAAAACAGCAATTTTGCGAG
>DASQJJ010000086.1:0-6924 GCA_035631115.1 Candidatus Eiseniibacteriota bacterium | reverse complement strand
CGCATATTGAAGCATTCTCTCATTTAAGGTAAAATAGAACACACACCAGCCGAAGTGGTGAAATGGTATACACGGGGGCCTTAAGAGCCCTTGACAGCAATGTCGTGTGGGTTCGATTCCCTCCTTCGGCACATAATTAATTTTTTGTCATTTTGACAAAAATTAATTACCTGGAGTAGCGGAATCGAATGGCGGACTGATGGTGAGCGAAGTCGAACCAGAAGGAGCCGGGGTCGCGAGGCGGCGAAGCCGAACTTGTGACCGATTCCCTACAAAAAGAATTCGGGGAGTAGCTCAGTTGGCTAGAGCGCGCGCTTTGGGAGCGTGAGGTCGAAGGTTCAAGTCCTTTCTCCCCGACAGTACTTTGACAAAAGGATTGTACCAGTTTAAAATTGGTTCATGCCCTACGCAGATAAAGAAAAGGCAAAAGCATATAGTCATGCTTATCATGTAAAAACATGGAATAAAAGAAAAGCAAGACATAAAAAGTTAAAGAATGAAAGGCGTACTCTGTTAGCAAATTGGCTGAGAGAGTATAAAAGTAGTTTATCTTGCCAAAAGTGTTATGAAAATCATCCAGCATGTCTCGATTTTCATCATATTGATGCAAAAACGAAAGATGGTACAGTAGCAAACATGGTAGTCGAAGGATATTCTAAAGCTAATATTCTGAAAGAGATAAAAAAATGTGTCATTTTGTGTAGAAACTGCCATGCAAAAGAACATTATCAATTGAACAATGCGGGTTTAGCTCAGTGGTAGAGCATCTGCTTTCCAAGCAGAGTGTCGTGGGTTCGAATCCCATAACCCGCTCCAAGCATATGCCCTAAGCGCAATCGAAGGGCTCCCATAGCTCAGCTGGATAGAGCACATCGGTTCTAACGATTAGGTCGGGGGTTCGAATCCCTCTGGGAGCGCTAATAAGATTTTTCTGGATTTATCTAGAAAAATCTTTTATTGTATCTAGGATTCGAACTGGTGGACGAACAAAGTGAGGAGCCGGGGGCCGGACTGAGCGAAGTGAGGGAGGCTGCTTGCTTGACAAGCTCGGAACGCGAGGCTCGCCGCAGCGAGAACTTGTGACTCGAATCGCGCTGTCGAGCGCAAATTTCTATCCATGCTTTGGAGGAGTGATATCCAACTTATTTAAAGAGAAGTCCAAAAGCTCTTTCATATCATCTCTTCGAGACAGACTATTTAAGACAATTCCTATTATCTGATGACCCCCATAATCCAAATAGGTTACCAGACAGAGCCCTGCTTCTGGTGTATAGCCTGTTTTTACCCCTTTTACCCCAGGGTAGGAGGTAAGTAAATTAGTCTCATTTTCTAAGTAAAATGCTTTGTGGGTATCGGTTGCGGGAATTGTGTAGTCAAACGTACTCACAACATCTCGAAAAAGAGGAAAATGAAAAAGGGCATACCGCGTCATTACTAGTAAGTCTTTTGCTGTTGTGTACTGATTTCCGTCTCCCTCCAGTCCAGTTGGGTTGGTAAAATGTGTATTGGAAAGTCCAAGTGTTGCTGCCTTTTGATTCATTGCCTGAATAAATCCACTTCTACCCGTAGGAAAATTATCTGCCAACACCTCTGCTGCATCATTACCAGAATGAAGCATAAGCCCATACAGCAATTCAGACAAAGAGAGGCTTTCCCCAGCTGTTAGTCCCATGCTATCCTCCCCAACAAGAGCCGTATCTCTCACTGCGTACACATCATCACTTTTGGGGTGTTCTAGGGCAACAACAGCAGTCATAATCTTTGTCAAAGAAGCAAGAGGAAGTCGCAAATCAACATCTTTTGCAAAAAGTGTTTTCCCAGTTGGCAAATCAAAAACTAATGCAGATACTGCAGAAATACCAGGTGCATGGGTATCGTGAGTATTAGGAATATCTTTAGCAACAGACCATATATCTAATGTTGCTACCTGATTATTATTGGGTAAGGCAAATTGCATTGGTATTGGGAGAAAAAGACGAAGCGTAGGAGAATCCATAAGAGGCTGGTACATCCAAAAAGCAACGCAGGCGAGAATACTTACCAGAAGAATAGTAAAAGCATATCCCAACCAATTTCGCATTACTCCATGGTACAGAAAAGCATTACGCCTTCGCAAGGGTATTCATGGTACAATAGGAGCATGTTAATTGATACAGTAACGATTACTGTGGAGGCAGGAAAAGGTGGCAATGGACGGGTCTCTTTTCGACGAAATGCCCAAACAGCACGAGGTGGGCCAGATGGAGGAAATGGAGGGAATGGGGGAAATATTTTTATTCAAGGCATTAACGATATTTTAGGTCTTCAGAATTTCCAATTCAAAAAAGAAATCAAAGCAGAAGAAGGAGTACCAGGAGGCAAGTCTAAATTATTTGGCAGAAAAGGAGAGGATACCACGATACGAGTGCCCCTTGGGACAATTGTAACCAATGTGGAGACAGGCGAGCAGTTAGAAATAACCAACGAATCAGATAGTATCCTTATTGCAAAAGGTGGGGTAGGGGGACGAGGAAATGATGAATTTAAGTCTGCGACCAACCAAACTCCTCGAACAGCAGAAAAAGGCACTCTTGGCGAGAAAAAAACACTCCATCTAGAGCTTAAGCTTATTGCAGATGTAGGATTTATTGGTCTCCCAAATGCTGGCAAAAGCAGCTTGCTGTCTGTCCTTACTAATGCCCATCCAAAAATTGCCAACTATGCTTTTACCACACTTGAGCCAAATATTGGCATGATGATGGGTAAAGGACACCAAATTGCTCTTGCTGACATTCCAGGGCTTATAGAAGGAGCCCATACTGGAAAAGGACTTGGCATACAATTTCTTAAGCATATAGAAAAAACGCACTTACTTCTTCACTGTATATCTGTTGAGAATGAAGATGTTTTTGCAGCGTACAAAACAGTACGAGAAGAGCTGGAAAAATATAATAGTGCACTTCTTGAAAAAGAAGAAATTATTCTTCTTACAAAAGTAGATTTAGCTGATATAAAGCAAATTAAAAAGCAGCTTAAGCAGCTAAATAAGACAGGGAAAGTAATTCTCCCATTATCTATTTATAATGACAATGACCTTGCTGCTCTCAAGACTCTTCTATTACAATAGATGTAATGAAAAAAATAATTTTCTTTCTTCTTTTCTTCTCCATCCTAGGCTTGTTGAACGGACTTTCTTCATCTACTACTTTTGCATCTTCAAGTTACGTTTTACCCTACCCATCATCCATGCCTGGAGGAATAAGCTACAAAATCCACCTTGTCTGGGAAGCAATTTCAAAGTATTGGTATTTTGGAGATTTTGGACAATTCGAATACAATCTTAAGGAGTCAGATAAATATTTAGTCGAGTCCAAAACACTTTTTGAATACCAGCAATATTTACTCGGCTTTAATGCACTGCAAAAGTCCAATGAGTATTTTGCTCAAACACTGCCTAATTTAGAAAAAGCAAAAACAAATGGAAAAGATATTGCCAGTAAAAGAGAACAGTTACGAGAAGCGGCAATCAAACACGAAGAAGTTTTACAAAAAATGATGTTAGAAACCCCCACAACATTCACCTGGAACCCAGAAAAAGCTTCTCAATCGGAATTACCTATTCATCAACGTATCGAAACATTGATACAAACCGCAAAACAGTATGAATAAAATAGTATTTTTTTTATATGTACTGTTTCTTTTGTGTTTTACTTTTTTTTCCTATCTTTTTATAGACCCAGGGCTTATTTATTTGAGACCTCTTTTTACTAATTTTCACCAAACCCACCGGATGGAAGTAACAAGTATCTTTACTCTTTTTATTTTTTTAAGTTTTATTTTTTATTTTTTATGTTTACACTTTATTAAAAAGAATCAGCTTACCATGAAACATATTTGTATGTTAATTGGGATAACTGCCGGTATTCTCGTGTTTGCCTATCCTGCGATTGTTTCTTTTGATATTTTTAATTACATTGCTACAGCAAAAGTAGCCTACTTCTATCATGAAAATCCGTATATTATTATGCCCATCGAATTTACCAATGACCCATTGCTTCTTTTTATGCACGCTGCAAATAAGATTGCTCTCTACGCACCTGTATGGATTTTTCTTACCAGAATTCCCCATATCTTAGGATTTGGAAATTTTCTCCTTACACTGCTGCAATTTAAAGTACTTGTTGGACTTTTCTACGGCACAACTGTGTGGTTACTCTGGAGAATGACAAAAAATAGCTTCAAAATAGCATTTTTTGCTCTTAATCCATTGGTTATTTTTGAAATATTTGTAGGAGGACACAATGACATTGTTATGATGTTTCTTTTTTTAGTAAGTGCATATTTTCTTTTTTCCAAAAGAATAGGGAAGAGTGTCGTATCTTTTATTTTCTCCGGACTTATTAAATACGCAACGCTTATCCTTACTCCACTGTATGTAGTTTCTTTTTTTAAGACAATGTCTCAAAAAACATTTTTTTTCTGGGCAACAGTAGGAATGTATTGTATCTTTTTTCTTTCCAGTCTTCGTGAAGAAATTTATCCATGGTACGGCATATGGTTTTTGTTGCCTGCTAGTTTTCTTGTTGGAGACAATCTTATTACGTACGTATCTCTTGCTTTCTCCTTTAGCCTACTACTTCGCTATATACCCTTTATGCTTCTTGGTACCTATTTTGGCCCAACACCTTTGCTTAAAATTCTTCTTACATTCGTTCCTGTTATTGTCGTATTAATTGCTTATTGCTTGAAAAAACAAAGAATTCTACGATGATTGGCTGTATTCTTCTTTTACTTATTTTCTTACACGGACTTGTCCTTTCGCAGGTAGTTTTTAAAAACATACCAATACAAATAAAAATAATATCTGGATTTATTTTTGGATCTGTACTTTGTGTAAGTAGCATCTACTGGATAACGTGCCTCACAAAATCTCTTGATATTTCTCTTATTCTTTTTTCCATTATTTCCTGTGTGCTAATTGTAAAATTTTTTACTTCGTATAGAGAGAGCATTATCGAGATAACAAAAACGGATAAGAAAAGCACTCTTTTTTTACTTTTACTTGTATTATTTTCTTATTTTCTTTTTACGAAGATATTTAGATACGACTCTATTCATGGAAATTTTTTAATTGCATCCAATGTATATGTAGACTTTGGAGCACATATTCCATTTATCCGCTCTTTTTCTTTGGGAAATAATTTTCCAGGAGAAGTGCCATTTTTTGCAAATGCACATTTACCATATTATTTTCTTTTTGATTTCTATACTGGGATTCTAGAGCACATGGGTATGCGCATAGACATCGCGTACAACATACTTAGCGCTCTTTCTTTTTCTTGCCTTCTTATTCTCATATATTATCTGGGGAGACTTGTCTTTAAAAGTAGGAAAGTGGGAATAGTATCTACAGTACTCTTTCTTTTTAGCAGCAATCTTTCTTTTGTTAGCTTTTTTCAAAAATACGGATTTCGTCTGTCAACAATTTCCTCATGGTGGCATACCAACTTTTACTATGAAGGATTGTATACACCACTTAATAAAACAGTTGAAATTAGTGGCTTCTGGAACCTCAATCCCTATATGAATCAGCGTCATCTTACTTTTGGCATTGCGTTTTTTCTTTTGTTTTGCTTGATATGGTTATTTTTTGTAAAAGAGAAAAAAGTTGAGGCAAAGACAATAGTACTTTTAGGATTGTCTTTAGGCCTTTTACCCTATTGGCATGCAATGATTTTTCTTATGGTATATATGACAGGAGGTATGATGCTGCTTTTGTATAAAGAAAAAAGGAAACAACTTTTTTATGTACTCCTTCTTGCAGCATGTATTGCATTACCACAACTTGTACTTATTAAATTCTATTCTGCAAATACAATTGTCTTTAAGCCAGGATTTCTTTTAGACACCATGCTTAATTTGCAAAACATAGCTATTTTTTGGATTCTCAATCTTGGTATAAGTATTGTTACCATTCCAATTGGATTCTTAGTGGCCAGTAAAAATCAGAGAAAATTCTTTTTTCTTTTCCTTCCACTTTTTATTCTTCCAAATCTCTTTCACTTTAGCAGCAGATACCCATTTGATGACCATAAATATTTTCTAGTGTGGATACTTACTACAAATATATTTTCTAGCTTTTTTATCGTGTATCTATTTTCCAAATCGTATGGTACAAAATTACTGTCTATTGCACTCATTGTCCTCCTTACTCTTTCTGGAATAATAAGTATTATGGTCATCAAAAACGATATCAAGACATCTATTTCTGACTACCAAAAAAATGCTTTTATGCAATGGGCAAGTACTCATATTCCACCAACAGCAACAATTTTTACCAATGGAGAAATATATGACCCTGCAACGCTTGTTGGGAGAAAAACATTCTTAGGACGAAATCAATACATTTATAATTATGGAGGCAACTACAATACAAGACTTATTAACCAAGACGTGCTCTTGCAAGGAAAGAATATGCAGGATATTATGAGTATTGTCCATGCACATACCATTCAGTATGTAATTTTTTACAAAAATAATTTCGCCAAAAATGAAAGATCCTTTAATAATGATTTTTACAATATAACATTTAAAAAAATATATGAAGACAGGAATGCTGTGGTTTTTAAAATATAAATTTATATTTCTTGCAATTGCCATGGCACTTCTTGCCACATGGCCGCTTTTCCACGCCGGACTTATGCCAACTCACGATGGGGAATATCATCTTATTCGCTTTTACGAATTTGACAAAATCCTTAGAGAGGGCATCTTGTATCCACGATGGGCACCAGACTTGTTGTATGGCTATGGAATTCCTTTGTTTACCTATATCTATCCACTACCAAATTATGTTGCGTCTTTTCTTCATCTTTTCGGCGCCAGCTTTTTGGATAGTGTAAAACTAAATATGGCTGCAGCAACATTCTCTGGTGCCATTTTTTT
>DASQJJ010000085.1:0-7112 GCA_035631115.1 Candidatus Eiseniibacteriota bacterium | reverse complement strand
AATTGCAACTTGAGACTCGGCATTTCCTGTTGCCCGAAAATAAAAGTGTCCAGAGGATTCTCCTGCAAAGATTGCCCCTGTTTCTTCCATAGCTTTAGTAATAAAGGCATGACCCACTTTTGTAACCCCATATTTACCACCAAATTCTTCTACAATCTTTTTAGACCCTAAAATATATCGAATATCAAAAAGCACAGTCTCTCCCGGATTATCTTTAAGAAGCTCTCTTGCAACAATTCCTGTAATAATTGTTGCTGGCACAACCTCTCCATTCTCATCGATAAAATACAGCCTATCACCATCTCCATCTGGAGCAATTCCAAAATCTGCTTTCTCCTCCAAGACTCTTTTTTGCAAATCCTTTAAATTTTCGAAATTAAGTGGGTCTGGCTGATGAGCAGGAAAGCTACCATCCAGCTCGAAATTCATTTTTATTAAATCTGCAGGGACCTTATCGAAAAGTGCCTGAATGTATGTGGCTCCCATGGCATTTGCCGGATCTGCAACAATTTTAAATTTTTTCAGTTGGGGATTACCGAAAATTCCAAGTGCATTGTCTACTTCATCTTCTAAAATGCCTGTTTTCTCCTCTATAAGCCCTTTAAATTTTGCACTATATGTTGCTCCACGCAGTGCCATTTCTTTGATTTCATCCATTCCTGTACCCTTACCAATTTTAAGAAGTCCTTGTGGCGAATTCATGACAAATTTTGCACCATTATATTCTGGAGGATTGTGAGAAGCAGTAATTTGGATACCACAATCATATCCATATTTTGATACTGCAAAATAGAAAGATGGGGTAGATAGCATTCCTGCATCAACTACATGTGCTCCCAAATCAATAAGAGTCTTTTTAGCAACAGGATATAGCTTTGGCCCAGAAAGACGCATATCATAGCTAAGAAGGACAGTGAGTTGTCTGTCGTTGGAGATTTTTTGCGTAAAATAGGTGTAAATTGCTGTGACAATATCTTTTATTGCCGACTCGTCCATTTGGGTAGGGTATATACCTCGTATGTCGTATGCCTTGAAGATTTTGGGATCCATCACCATTGTCATATTCTAAATCTCTTGAAGATACCTGTCAACAGAATGCATACTTTTGTCCAATTTTTGTCAGAATATTCTCACCCAAAGATTTTAATTAAAACAAGCCCGATAACAATAAATACGCCCGCAAGTAGTTTCTTTTTTGCATCCTTTTCCTTAAGAAAAATTATTCCTAAAATCATAGTAAAAAATATGTATGACGCACGAATAGCGCTTACATAGCCAACAAAACCTGACTCCAATGCCAGGAAATTGAGGAGTGTATATGCAGCAACAAAAATCCCTATTATAAAAAACTGCACCCAGTGCGTATACAACTGATGCAGAGAATGTTTGGCTTTTATGAAAGCTATAATTCCTAAAGATACTGAAACCAATGTGTAATTAGCTATACCCCATACATAACTATTGGAACTGGTAACACCTACTTTATCTAAAATACTACTCAAGCTTGTAGATATCATGACAACAAACATTAGTCGTATTGCAGTATTATTTTTTAGATGTCGAAACGGCTCTAGGAGTCCTTCTTTTGCGTAATCTAATTTAAGTGAATAGATTCCAAAAACAATAATAGAAAGTCCTACTAAAGAAAGTGCTGTTGGTATTTCTTTAAGCAGAACACTTCCCCATAGAACTGTTAAAGCAGGGCCTAATGTTAAGATTGGAAGAATTAATGTAACTTCTTCTTTTTTTAGTGCTTTATAGTACAAAATTGTTTCGAGCGGCGTCGATATAAAACACACTATAATTAACGCCAGCCAAAAGTGAAAATTTAACTGATGAGGCAAAAGAATAGCAGATGGTTTAAACAAGAAGGGAATAAGAAAAAAAGGAAGAGCAAATAATCGTATTGCCAAACCTAAAACGTATTTATCTACATTGTGTATTATTCGTTTTTCTAAAATACCTCTAAATGAGTAAAAAATTGCAGATACTAATGCAAGAAAAAACCACATATGAAAAGACTATATGGACAGCAACAGCATGTCAATGCTTTCTGCAAGGGGAAGGGTAAGCCCTCCTGTCTTCATATCCAGCTCCAGCTGGAAAAGTTTGTCATGGACATCAAGCAGTTGCTGCGTAGAAAATAATCCTGCTTGTTTTTCTACTTTTCCTTTTTGCCATGGAGCAAGACGGGAGAGTTCGGAAATGAATGTGGCACTTCTCGACTCACTCTCTTCGCTCGAAGAAGAAAGGGCAAGAAGTGTTCTTATTTGTCTTTGTAGCATGAAGAGCACAAATTCTGGGTCTTTATCTTCCAAGGTTTTATGAAAAAGCTCAATAAGTTGCTTACCATTATTGGGTCGTATTCCATCGAGAAATGCAAAAATTGTGGAGGGAATCTTGAAAAGTCTTACTGCTGCTTTACCAAAAAGCCCAACTTGCTTCGGTGTTAATTCTTTTGATTCCCATAAGACAGTCTCAGCATTCGAATCAGTAATAATATCAACAAATTGCTCTATATCTTTTATGCTTTTTCTTTTAGAAATAAGATTTTCTATAAAAATATCTTTTTTTACTCCAAATAAATCACTTCCAGAAAGTGCCTGTTGTAAATCGGTAAGCGTGATTGCTGTGCCATCCAGAGTAATTGCATCCACTGATTTTTTCTTTGCGTCAAAGTAGAAATTTCTACTTGCAGTGATATCTTCACCATGAATAAGAGTAATCATACCAATGCATTATGCAATATGAATTATGCTATATGCAAGAAGGTCTACTTGACGCCAAGGAGGACTTTAAAAACTTTTTTAAATCCCATTTCAAATTGCGTTGCAAAGGTACTTTGTACCGGTGCGGGAAAATTCTCGCTTGGTATATTTCCAAGGACAATATTTGCTGCCAAGACAGATTGTGGAGTAACAACAGGTGCGCCTTTTACTTTTACCAAATTTTTCATTGCACCATACACCGCATTTGGTTGTCCTGACAGGTTAAAAAAGGAAAATCCTGTAAAGGGTCCGCCTCCTGCCTGGAGTAAGAATGGGGCAACAACGGCAACACTATCGGTATTCCAGACAGTCTGAAGCGCTGTAGATAAATAGGATGCTGCTTTACTTTCTCCCACCACGTCTTGTGCCCACCCAGTCTCTGTAATAAAAACAGGCAAGTCTTTGCTTGAGTAGGACTGAATAAGATTTTTCTCATACTGAAAGCTTACTATACTTGTCTTTGCTAGATAGGTAGGGGGCTGTGCAAATGCTGGATTGGGATAGGAATGGCTCGCCATCCCATCTATTTGACTAAAAATACCTGGGACAGTCTGTACCATTTTTGTAAAATATTCATATTCATTCATGCTGGTATCTGTTGTGGCTGCTGCATTATCCATTCCAGAAGAAATAATAAAAAAATCTTCACTTCTATTTTTAAATGCTGTTGCTGCATACGAGAGCAGCTTGGCGTAAGCAACAGGGTCTGCATTTCCGCCCCACTCGTCGCCTCTATTAACCTCGTTAAATACAATGACATACCGATTTTTAATAGGCCAACTGAGCGAATTAAGAAAATTTGCAAAGTCCAATACATCTGCCGGGGTTGGGACACGCCATACTCTCGTATTAAAATAGTCACCTTCTGTTGCTAAGCGTATTATTGGGATAAGATGGAGCTTTTTTGCTTTGTCCATAAACTCTTGCCATTTAACCAAATTTTTATCTCCCGCCTGAATTGGAATAACCACATAGCCCCAATCCCCACCGTTACTATTAACAAGTGCAGCTGCTTTTTCCAACTCATCTGGAAAAAGAATATGAATACCTACCTTATTATTTGGAACACGGAGAGGATTTTCTGCAGCATTGGCCTTCGGCAGAGTAAAGAAACAAGAGGTAAGAAGTAAGAGTAACACTGAAAATATAAGTCGTTTCATAGCGTGTATATCTATTATACAATACAAATAAGAATACTGTTATTGTTCGAGCGAAGTCGAGAACTATTTAGTGAACTTCTCGATTCGCTTCGCTCTCTCGAAGAATATAAGGATGAAAATTGTTTCTTTACTACGAAATCGTGAAGTAATTCTGAGAAGCTTGGGAGTTTTTCTTTTGTGTCTTCTCTACGTATATCTGTACAAGCTTTTAATTCCACGAATTAATGCATTTGGATGCATGGATGACTGCAACAATTTTATGGGTGGATATTTTTTACTGCAGGGAAAGCAACTTTTCTCGCAAATCTTTTTTAATCATGCACCATTTATGGCACACATAAGTGCCTTTATTCAATTCGCAACACGTCCAGAAAATCTGCATGAGCTTATCTTAAGACACAGACAATTTATCTTATTATTTGGATTTGTCTCTGAAGTATTTCTTATTTTAAGATTTGGGATTGTTGGTCTCCCTTTTGCACTGTTGTATGAAACAACAAAATTTTATTTAGCAGGGGATAGGTTTTTGGGAGAAGGGCTTATTGTATACCCATTTGTATACCTACTGGGTCTTATGTTCAATAAACTCAATAAAAAGCTATTCTATGCCATAGACTATGTGCTATCAGCCGTTTTTGTATGGTTTGTTATTTTTACTAGAGAACCATACAGTATTGCGATTCTTTTTATGTTTTTTATTTTACTATGGAGAAAGGGACAGGGAAGAATAAAACTTTTTTCTCTTGGTCTTCTTATCGTACTTTCCTGTATTACTGTCTTCTCATATAACCTATCTGAACTGATTTACAACATGGTTACTGTTAATTCAACAACGCTTGCGGCAGAAAATGCAGATTCTGGAGTACTGGGAATAAACATATATAAAGTATTTTTGTATCCTTTTATTATTTTTTTTCAGGGAGAATGGAATTTTGTCCGGTATATAGAACTTGGATTGTCTGCAGTATTTCTTTTTGCTAATGCTGTTTTTCTCTGGAAGCGACAATGGAAGTGGCTTATTATTCTATGGATTGTCCTTGGGTTGTCAAATTTTCGTTTGGTTCGTCCAGGACACGAATTTTATGGAGCATTTCACTTACTCCCATGGTATAGTATGACCATTTTTGCAACATGCCTTATGCTTGCAACGATTTTGAAATGGAATAAATGGCTCTTCGCTCTTGGCTGTGCTGGATTTGTAGGAATTCTACTATATCTTTTTATTTCTAAAGGATCGTATGTATACGATCACATAGACCAGCAAACAGAATTTATTACTAACTATGGTAATTATTTACAGGTTGGCAATGTGGTTAATTCGCTTTCTCAAAAAAAAGACACGCTTTTTGTGGATGGATTTGATGATGCAATTTATTTAGTTGCAAAAAGATATTCTCCTTATGAGTATTCTTGGTACACATCCCTTATGCCGCTCTATAAGAAATATACCGATGCTAGGGAAAATATGTTTGCTAAAAGTCCACCCGATTTTTATTATGGCAACTGTCCAGGACAGAAAAATCCTGTTTTTCTCTTGCCGGATTTTGTAAAAGGGGAGTATATGGAGTTATTTAATGGAGACAAACCTTCGTGCTTATGGGTAAGAAAATCCAAGGTAACAGAAATTACTGACTCCCAATGGCAAAAAGCAGGAGAAAATTTATACTATTTAGAGCCTCATTCTCGCTAAAAACTGTGAGCCCGCCGGGATTCGAACCCGGGACCAAGAGCTTAAAAGGCTCCTGCTCTACCGCTGAGCTACGGACCCAAAATACAAAGCTAAGTATATCAAAGATATGTATGCACTGTAAACTCAATCTATAAGATTTGAGATTTTATTCTAGATAGCGGTGACGAAGTCTTTGTTGTTGCTGAGGGTGAAGTCCAGAATACCTAATAATTCTCGCAGCATTTGAACGATCCCCGTCAATTTGTTCGATTACTGCAGCAAGTCTTGGAGATGGAGGAGGACCCTTTTTTTGCATGGTAACTTTTACTAAGCCGTTTCTATGCAACTCTCTATATAGCCGTCCGGCTCTTAGTCCTGATGTTGAAATTATTCTTTCCTTTTCTTCTGGAGAAGTCGCCTGAGCAACTTGTGCTCTTATTTCTAGAAGTCTTTCACTTGGTTTTGACATATGGATAAATTTTCTATGCAAACGTGTAGATAATTATGTAGTAGCGCGTAGGGGAGTCGAACCCCTGATACCCTGGCTGAAAACCAAGTGTCCTAGGCCACTAGACGAACGCGCCAAGTAGGTTCAATTATATCGAAAATATGGAGATCACACAATAAGAGGTCTATCTTCTTTGATTTCCTGAAGAAAGAGAGGGAATTCCTCTTCGTAGGTCAATTATAGCTCAATGGTGCTGTCGGGCTTTATGCGTTGCAATTGCAGCAGAGCCAATGACTAAAGCTTCCATAATACCTTCCACTGGCAACGTTGCCAAGACTGCAAGCCCACCGGTAAACACACCTGTAATTACGTCAAAAACAATTTCTGGACCGACTAAAGCCACTCCTGCAACCCACATAGCGCCTGCGAAGATAGCCCAATTCCTTCGAAGTCTTTCATGTTTTTGTATTTCTGTTTCGTTTCTCACGTAATACCCAAAACGTACTCCTTTTGTATTGTGATGTCAAACTATAGGAAGATTTTATGCTGCTGCAGGAGGTTCTTGAGGGGGAAGCTGAGGCATAGTCTCAGTTGGGGTAGAGGCAGCTGGAGTGCGTCTCCCAAATGTCCTGTCTATTCCATCATGAAGTCGAGTTTCCGCATTATTTAATGCTCCTTGAGCCATTCTATTGAGTGCAGTTACATGATCTTTTAGATGTTCTCCTGCAACGATTGCAGCTTGTTCTCTATGTTTTGGTTGAAGAGCATAGCGAATTTTTTGTTGGGGAGTCATATCGCGTGTTTCAGGAAATTCTTTTATAAAAGCATCATCAAGTGCTCTTATATGAGGCTTTGCTAAATCAACTGCTCTTCTTCTTATATTGCCTGCTCTCTGACGAACACCTTCCATTCTTTGACTTAGTCCTTCTTGCATTCTTTTCATACTATGAAGATAAACAAACTTTATTAAAAAAACTCTAAAACCATATAAGAAAAAAGTAAGAAAATTTTCCGAGGGCATTATTAGGCTTCTTCTTGAGGTGCTTCAACAGGTGCAGCAATAGACT
>DASQJJ010000084.1:0-12411 GCA_035631115.1 Candidatus Eiseniibacteriota bacterium | reverse complement strand
TGTAATTCTTCGTCTTGGAGTATTTTATTTCTTTCCCATTAGTCTGCAAAATAATCAACCCATTCACTTTTCGGCAGTCCTTTTGGAAGACCCAAAAGTGGTAGGGAATAGTCAACAGTTTCATCTGCGATATGGTGGCTTTTGGCAAAGTACCAACCTGCTTATTGCCACCAATACCGACACAGAATTTGCGTATGGACAAACCCTGGAGATAGCTGGCAGTCTAAAAGAGAGATTGCTAAAGAACAAACAGACTGTCCTGACAATACAAAATCCCGAAATTAAGGCTAAAAATGAGGGCTTTTTGCCTATTTTTGGGTCTCTTCGCCAACGTATTATTGATTTTTGTGAAAATAATTTTTCACAACCGTATTCTGGCCTTATCGTTGGTATTATTTTCGGAGTCAAAAGCCTGCTTACGTACCAGATAACTACATCATTCCGTATCACCGGACTTTCTCATATTGTTGCGGCATCTGGGATGAATGTTACCTTGATTGCTGGATTTCTCTTTGCAGTCTTTGCAGGACTTCTTAAAAGAAGAGGAGCAATAGTAGCAAGTATTCTAGGAATTTTTGTGTATGTTGCACTTTCCGGGTTTCAGCCCTCTATTTTGCGGGCCGCTTTTATGGGAGCAGTTGCTTTTTCTGCAGGATTTTTTGGCAGACAATATAGTGGTATCTATATCCTTTTTTTGGTAGGGTCGGGGATGCTTTTGTGTGACCCACTACTACTCAGTGACGTGGGATTTCAGTTGTCGGTGTTGGCAACTTTTGGAATAGTTGTTGTACAACCTATACTTTTTAAAAGCAATATTTTTGGTGAAGATTTTGGGACGACCCTTGCCGCCCAACTAACAACCCTACCAATTCTTCTTGCAACTTTTGGACAATATTCTTTACTTTCTATTGTTGCAAATCTTTTGGTCCTTTGGACAATTCCTCTTATTATGACAATTGGCGGGATAGGTATTTTGGTGGGGTTAGTTGTAGAACCAGTAGGAAAATTAATAGTGTGTGGAGTGATTCCTTTGTTGTGGTATTTAGAAAAAGTCACTGCATTTTTTGCTGGTCATAGCGCAACTATTCATATAGATAGTTTGCCTCTATCTTTTTTGGTAGGATATTATCTGCTTCTACTTGGCATTGTGCTTTTTTTCCAAAAGAAGCGAGAAAGAATACAGAAATCATAGACACAATATGGTACAGTCAACGTGTGAAGCGCGAAAGAGTGGGGGTTGTGCCTAGAAGAAGTCGTAAAGAAAGATGGTCGCAGGCAGTAGATACTATTTTCGAGAAAGGTGAGCGTGTCTTGGAATTGCTTGATAGGCCAGGCCCGCAATCAACGCCTAAAGAAGATGCCGCCCTTGTTAGGCAGATGACTATGGAGACAGCAGAATATCTGCTTACTGCGCAGGGAGTGTCAAGTGAACTGAGAGACCTAGCGCAAAAGAAATTACAACAGCTAGCACCAGAGACAGTAAAGGAGAAAGGATAAGTATGGTTGACACAGAAGATATTGAGCGCTTAGGAGATAATTTAAAACAAGTTGCAGAGACTTTGTCCCATCTTGTAATAAAACCGCTAGATTCTCGTCATGCAGAGCAAGCAAACACGGTAAAAGATGGCTTCAAAACAGGAGCGAAAAATCTTGTGGAAGACGTTGCAACAGCACTCAAGCGTCACAGGCCTTTTAGGCGGTAATTCTCTTAATTCAGTACCTTTGGCGTATACTGTTCTAGTACATTCTGTAATTTAGGATTGAGAAGGGTCTTTTGCTCTTCCTGGGCAACCGGCAAGGTAAAGAAAATGGTTGTGCCGGTTTCTTGACTTGAATTGACATACATATTGCCACCGTGAGCCTCTACAATGCCCTTGGCAATGTACAACCCAAGGCCAGTGCCTTCTGATTGCTGAGAAAGAATTGGATGGTCAGGGCGCATACTCATTGGCTGCTGTGGATTAATTTGAGAGAATTTTGCAAATAATTTTTTCTGCTTGTCCGCAGGTATACCTATGCCAGTGTCAGATACCGAAACCAAAATTCCTGGGTTAGTTGATGTCTTAGGTAGTTGATTGTTATATTGTGATACAATTTTTACAGTAATTTTCCCTTCTGCTGGAGTAAATTTAAGACTATTAGAGAGAAGATTATTTAAGACCTGTGCAATTCGCATGCTGTCTATGAATGCTTGTGGAAGAGTATCTTCTACTTTTACATCCAGTGTAATATGCTTTTTTTCTGCCTCCGCATGAAAAAGAGCAAGCGCGTCCATGGCAACTTTACTTATATCATTTGGTGCCTGCCATACGGAAAAATGTCCTGCTTCCAATTTTGCTGCATCCAGTAAAGAATTTATGTCATTAAGAAGTCTTTTGGACTGCTCATCAATTATTTGTGCCAGCTTTTTCTCACTCTGTGGCAAGTCGGTGCTTGTTACCATCATCTCGGATGCTGC
Source organism: Candidatus Eiseniibacteriota bacterium (assembly GCA_035631115.1). Taxonomy (GTDB): domain Bacteria; phylum Patescibacteriota; class Microgenomatia; order Levybacterales; family UBA12049; genus DASQJJ01. The sequence continues at coordinate 9,953 of DASQJJ010000084.1, read as the reverse complement.
TTTTATGGCAGTAAGCGGGCTTCGAAGCTCGTGAACCACTGCATTCGTAAAGTCTTCCTTCATTTGCTGCAAGCCTACCTCAAGTGTGATGTCGTGAATAAGTACTGTTACCCCCATAACTTTTCTCTCTGAAGAACCTAATTCTGCAACAGGTCCGAGGACGGGTGTAACAATAACTTGGACTGTTTTGTCTACCAAATGAAGCTCTTTTTCTTCTACAATTTTATTTTGAGAAAGGCTATCTTTAATTTTCTGGCCAAAATCTTTTTCCTTGGACAGCATATTCACCACGTCAAAAATAGTGGGGGTAGTCAGATGGGGAATACCAAGTAAATTTTTTGCAGACGAGTTAATAAAGGTTAATTTGTAGCTATTATCTATCATAACAATGCCATCGGCCAGAGAGGTAATCATTGCCATAAGCTTTTCCTGCTCGCTCACAATCAGCTCTTTTAATTTTGTTAGGGCACTGGATGCAGTTGCAGTAATTTGATACATAATGGTCATATCTTCTTCTTTGTAGAGTCCTGGCTTGGTTGAGCAGATACTAATAAGCCCAACAGCAGCACCATTGACAATTAAGGGAATATGAAAAAATGAAGACAAGGGTGCGGTATTTACTTCGTCCACCAACAGTCCTGTGCGCACTTCTTCTATATGAGTAGGCAGGGGAGCACTCAGTAAGCTGCTTAGGGAGGCAAGCATGCTTTTTTTGACCGATTCTAAAAATTGTGTGCCTACACGCTCTTCGAGAGTTGTTTTCATGACTAAGCTATTATCATGCACAACAATGGAGGACACAGTCGAGTAGGGAAAGAGATTTTTTAGACTACCAGTGAGGGTATCGATGACCCGCTCGATGTCTAAAGAATAGCCAATTCTCTCCTGAATTGTTTTAAGCACAGAAATTTCGTACACGCGCCTTTTTTGGACAACTTCACGCTCTGCTAATTCTTTTTGCAGCTTTTTTCCATGAAAAAAGAAATACATTGTAAGAAATCCAAGAACACCAGTACTTAGCAGTAATGCAATAACGGGCAGGGTCATACATTAAGTATTAAGTATTATCTGGTAAGTATCAAGAGGATGCTAATAGGTAATGCCTTTAGAGCGAAGTCTTTGTCGCATCCTCCAAACATCTGAGTCAATAGTTTTTCGAGTTGAATGTAGTCCTTCTGCTATTGTTCTGGACGAGTCACCTCCTAATTTTGCGAGCACTATTTTTTTTCGCGTGGAGTCAGTCTCCTCCATGCTTCCCTAGCGGTTTCTTCTGTTGTTACCCCTTGCTCAAGAGAGTCAGTTATTCTCAGAGCATGCTGTCGTGAAGGGGGCATTGTGTCTAGTGAATCTGTTTCTGCCATTCTTTTTCCTCCACCATAAGAAGGACTTCGTCGTTGATTAATAGCTTGTTGACGAGCTTGTCGTGTAACACGCTGTGCTGCCTTTGTCCATAGCTCATCTTTATCTCTTGCGGTGGTTACAACGTTTAGGATTGTATCTGTTAGCGCAGCATCTTCATCTAGTACGCCTCGACTTCTTGCAGAGGAAACAGCAAGGCCGGAATAGGTGGAAAAAAGCCTCTCCCATTCTTGAGGGTTGAGCTCATTTAATTTCATCTGGGAGGATTATATAGTTTGTGTTACTACAAGTCAAAGAATAGGTCTACTATTTCATGAGGCTTTCTAATTTGTCTCCTGTTTTTTTACTTCCAATAACAATAATATAGGTACCAACAACAAAGCATGCCTCTTTTGCTAGAAGAATTGCTATTCCGACAAAAGGAGGCAAGAAGGCGGTATAATTACTTACCGTTAGGTAGGAGTTGAGTGCGTCAATTATTATACCGAGGGCAATAAAGAAAACCCCCATGGAATTGGTTTTGAATCCAGATGCCATAATGCCCGTGCCAAATTTCTTGGTAACAGATGCCATAACAATGCCCGCAGCAATTGCTGCAAAAGCAGACATAAAGCTTCCAGCCTCGACCAGAATTGTTAGTAATCGTTGTGTGTCTATTCCGTTAAACATAAATTTAGTTACTAGTGGGTAGTTATTAGTTAGTTTCTTATAGATTTAGATCAACTATTAACTAGTAACTATTTTCTATTAACTCAGCCTTATACATCCTTCTCTCATATACGTGTATTTTGTATCTGGTATCTTGTATTTAGCATAAATTGGTTCTCTTTTTAGCATACTAAATACAAAATACGAAATACTAGATACTATTCATGCTGCCAATGGGTTTTTGGCAGGCTCTAATGGTCCGGTCGGATTTTGCATAGGTGCAGGAGCACTTGGTGTAGTGGCTTGCGCTGGAGGAGTTTCTTGCGGTGTAGGTATAGTTGGTGAAGCAGGCGATGGTGTTGCTGGAGGGGTTTGAGGAATCATATTGTCTGTAACAGGTACAGAAAGTGGCTCGTTGATAGCTTTAGGTGCAGTAGCTTGCTGCAATTGTTCCGATCCTTCTGCAGGCGTAGCCGGACTCTGACTAGTGCCCGGTTGGGACAAAGACAGAAGTGGTTCCATAGTCTTTTTTACAATAAGTCCAGACAATTGGACAAATTGGTCTATTAAAGCTTGGGTAAGTGCCTGAGGCTCTCCTTCAACATTGGTCACTGTGCCATCATCAGAAATGGTAAGGCCTTTTACATTGCGCGCCTTGGACAACGTAATATCTGGGCCCAAAATAACAATTTGCTTTTTAATAACATCACTTAAGAGTTGTTTGTAGTCAGTAGGTGATTGTGGCTGCATAAATAATTTTTCCTTTTTTTCTCCCTCTCCTTTTAGGAGAGGGTTGGGGTGAGGTTATTTTAGAGTATAACCTTCACGCTAATATTGGTCAATTTACAAGGCCTCCTCTCCGGTATTTAAGGATACTTCGTGTGTTTTTGGTTGCGTTTCGTCAAAGAGTGCTTTCGCTTTTGCAACCAAGTCTGCTGGTGCTATTTGATACTTTAGTATATAGTCTGATGCACCCATTTTCATAGCATTCTCAACCAGTGTGTCTTGGCTAAAGTTAGAAAGCATAGCGATAGGGATGGATTTGGTATCTGGGTCTGCTTTTAGCTGCTGCAGGACTTGATTGCCATTCATATCCGGCAAGACTTGGTCTAGGAAGATAATATCTGGGTGCTCCTGTCGTGTCTTTTCCATGCCTTCCGTACCAGTAAGTGCAGTAATTACTTCAAGTTGTGCTTGCTCGAGTGCTTGCTTAAAGACATCCAAAATAGCTTCCTCATCGTCAACGAGAAGAATCTTCATATATTCATAGTGACAGGAAAAAGAGGTACGTGTCAACAAGAGAGATTATCTTCTTCTTTGTCTATCCAAGCCCGCAGTGTATGCTCTAAGTCCTTCTGCTGACAATCTCCAACCGTATCTCTCATTAGGCGTGTCTTGTACAACAACGACATGTTGATAGTCATAGTCATAAGCAATTTGCTCCATTCGTTGAGACCGAGCTAGCCAATATGCTGTAAGATCTCGGTCAAGAGGAACCCATCCATTCACATCGACCAGGTAAGGAAGTGGATTATGGCTTCTCCAAATCTGGGGTCCCCTTGCTCGCCTTGGACCTTCCATGTGTTCCATGTATTACTGAATATGATAGAGAGATTTTCTGGATGTTGCTTGACAAAATTTGGACAAAAATACCTAATAGGCTCTGAGTATAACAGATCCAATTGTTCTTTCTTTCCCTGGAGAGAGAGGTTGAAATCCATCTGTTGCAAAATGCTCTGCAAGCGGACTGTGCGGATAGACATGATAAGTTCCTCCATGTCCTAATTCGTCTCCCAAGATGGTAATAGTACAAAATTCACCATTTCCACCATAGACCTTTCCAGTTCTTCTTGCTCCTCTACGATTAGCATCTGTGCCTGCTGGAAAGTTACTATTACCTGCATCAACTACTTTAATTCCCATACGTATATTAGAGACCTTCTATTGTATGACGACCAAGATTGAAAGTGTCGCCCCTCTTTATGGGTTTGCTTTCTGGATCGCCTTGTTGTACATAGCTGCCGTCAGGTTGTCGGACTAGATTTTGTACTAAATCAAAACCTCCAGATGTAGGTCCTCCAAAAAGGCTATGCAGCTCCATCCGTGGAGGAACTTCATTGGGAAAGTCCACGACTATTGGAGGTTTTCTCATACCTGTTAATCGTCTTCCATCTACTTTGAGTGCCATAAGTCAGAATTATATCCCATAATACATAAAAAAGCAAATTTTACCCCCTTGACAAGATTATTCCCCCATAGTATATTACTACTCTAAGTCCGTTTCTTCGGGTCTTCAGTAAGGAGGGCCCTAAGAAGCGGATTTTTGTTTTTCGCCAGATTCAGCGAAAAACAACCCGCCGACCAATCGCTCCGAGAGGCGTGTACGAATAGTACCTGAAGCCGAACGGTAAGATAAGGCGGGTTTACTCCTTTTTTACTCTCTTGACACACTATTACAACCCGTAGTATACTATATACAATTCAAGAGTTTGCGTTGATGGGGAAAGGAGAAATCCCTCGAGCCCCGGAGCACGTTTCCGAAAAAACCATTTGGAAGTAGGAAGCACAAATAAGCCAATCGGCTTTCTGTCAAGGCTTTACAGAGAGATTTTTTATACCTAAAAAGATAAACGATTGGAAAGAAGCGTGGCACCACGGCTAAACCGTCGCTTTCTGCGGATTCCTCACTGCGAGGATCCCAGAAAGGGGCGGTTTTTTTATGAAAAAAAATATTTTGACAATTATACAGGCACGAAGACGAGTAGCCACTTAGAGGGGTTGCTTTTGTCGTGTACAAATTACAATCCCGCTAAGCGGGATTTTTTAATATGAAAGCAGAAATATACAAACCAATACAAAACAGAAAAGAACACTTAGCTGTGAAGCATCCAGAGTTGCAAAAAGTGTTTGCAACAGAACAGCCTATGATAGGCATGGTTCATTTACTTCCCTTGCCTGGATATCTAGGTCATCCTGGTATGGATGTGCTCATGCAAGATGCCTTTGAAAAAGTTCACACGTTAAAAGCAGCAGGATATGATGGCGTCCTTGTTGAAAATGATGGAGACAAAATCCCATATGCAGGTAAAAATATAGAGAGACGTGATGTAGTAAGAGGCATTTTGAAACAAATAGTAGAAGAAGCAAATCTGTTAAGTATGCCTGTTGGGCTTGAAATTTTATATGACGATCTTGGAACTTTTCAGGTTGCCAATGAGGCAGGGGCCAAATTTGTCCGCTTCGATGTGTATGTAGACAATGTGGTTACAGCACGTGGTTCAGAGATTCATGGTAATGCAGAAAAAATACAAGAGCTCAAGCACTATCTAGGATCAAACCTTCTTATCTTTGCTGACGTGCACGTAAAGCATGCAAAAGTGACGGATGGCAAAACACTTGAGCAATCTGCCAAACAAGCTGCAGCAATGGGTGCAGATGTGATTAGTGTAACCGGGGAATGGACAGGCCTACAGCCAGATCTTAATGACCTTCAAGTGGTTCGCTTGTCTATTCCTGAAAATGTTTCGGTTGCTGTTGGAAGTGGTGCAAATGCAGAAAATGTCCAAACCCTTCTTGCAAATGGAGCGAATGTTGTGCTTGTTGGGTCTTCAATTAAAACCAATGGCAAAATTGATTCTGAAAAAGCACAGGCATTTATAGAAGCAGTGAAAGGAAAAAATGACATCAGCAGATAAATTTATTAATGATAGGCAGAAATTTGAGAATAAGAGAAAGTCTGACGAAAAAGAGGGTGAAAAACCAAAAAGAAGGGGGAAGCTTATTCGCATTTCGCCTAGTAGAAAACCTTCTCCATTCTTTCCCGATAATATGGGAATTTAAAGGAGGTGAGTGATATGGACGAAAAAGAAAAAGCAAAAAGATTAAGAAATGGTGAATCGTTACCAACTGCTCCAAAAGGACGCAGAAAAGGACCAGGTGCAAAGCCAGGACATTTAGTAAAGGTTCATGGAAAAGCCATTCCTATGAATGAAGCAGGCAGGAAAGGGTATTTACATGATGCTCAACAGCAAAGAAGGAGGAGATATTGAGATGAAAGGAGGTGAATAAAATGACAAAAGAAGATTTTGATTTAGAAGAAACTCGATGGGATATAACGTTACCAAGTATTAGTTATTTATCAGGTTCATCAACATCTAATCATATGGTTAACGTGCAGATTACGCCAGCGGAATCACAAGCAGCTCTCAGGGCAAAGCATGTGCTAGTTGGAGATAAGGACGTAACGCCTTTACAGCTGGCAACGCTTTTACGAGTGGCGGCTGGATCGCTGGTTAATTCTCCGAGTGATTCATACGATGCGATACGACGTCACTTCTCTAAAAGTGGGGAAATGATTGCGCCAAATAGAGGAGAGAAAGCTGGACGTGCATTCGATATTATGAGTGATGCTCATCCGAGCCATGGGGATAATATGCCTCATCGTTGGCCCAGGTTACATCATCATACAGGAGGACATTAGAGCAAGTTTTCTCTTCTGATCTTTGGGAGTATTCTCCCAGAGACTTGAAAGGAAAAATATGAGTAAAGAAAAACCAAAATGGATAAAAATGCCACAGTTACCAGTAGGTGAATGGGGTGAAGAAAAGGATGGTCCGGGAATGAAGCTTTTTCGTGGAAGATTAAAAGCCGATGCTAAGGCGCATGGAAAAGATTTACCAGGATCAATAAATAGATTATTGGCACCATTTTCCATAGGAGTGGAAAAGAATCCAAATGAGAATAATTAAGGCAATATGAAAAAGAAAAAACTTATTATTATTGGTTGCGGACCAAAAGCTGTGGCCATAGCGGTAAAAGCAAAAGTTTTAAAAGAGCTTGGTTTTGTTGTGCCAAAAATTTCCATTATTGAAAAATCCCATGTTGGTGCAAATTGGACAGGCAATAATGGGTATACCAGTGGAGACCTTACTCTTGGCACATCGCCATTAGAAGATATTGGATTTCCGTATGTTTCTTCCCAGAAAGTCAACAAATTGATGCAACAATACTCTTGGATTGCTTACCTTATTGCAACAAAAAAATATGGAGAGTGGACAGACAGAGCATTGCCTGCGCCAACACATAAAGAATTTGCTGCTTATTATGCCTGGGTTATTAAAAAAGCAAAAATCCCCGTGATTCTTGGTGAAGTTATTGGCATTACAAAAGAAAAGAATCAATGGAAACTAACATATCTTGATGGAAAAAAGAAAAAAATACTTCTAGGTGATGCACTATTACCCTCGGGTCCAGGAGAACCTTACGACTTCTCTTTAGAAATAGAGCCTGGGTTAGATGATACTGCCAAAAGCCACATTTTTAATGGAAAAAATATATGGCATCACCTTGACGTGCTTAAAAAGCTAGAGAATGCCTCGATTGCTGTTATTGGAGGAGGAGAGACAGCCGCAGGGGTGGTTACTGGTCTATTAAAGATGGTACATTCATCTGTAAAAATAGAAATTATTAACGGTCATGGCATGATTTTTACAAGAAATGAGAATTGGATTGAAAATCGTTACTTTACCAATGCGCACAAGTGGTCCCAACTTTCAGAAAAGCATAGAGTTGAAATAATTAAGCATGGGGATAGAGGGACATTCTCTCCAAAAGTGAAAAATTTATTAGATACTGCCATGAATGTGGACATAGTAGTCGGTAAATTTAAAAAAGCAAGTGTTACTCAGGACGGAATCTATGTAATTCTTGAGACTGAAAAAAAGATACTCAAGAAAAAGTATGACTTTGTTATTAGTGCGCATGGATTTAATCCTTTATGGTTTGTAAAACTATTTCAAAAAGTAATTCCCCTTGGGGGACTCCATGAAATTGTCGAGGGAATAGATACAGATTTAAGCCTAAAGAATTTTTCTCCAAAGCTTTTTCTTCCGACTCTTGCAGGTCTTACTCAAGGACCGGGGTTTTGTAACTTATCCTGCCTTGGAATGCTTTCGGATAGAATACTCATGTCATATGCCAAGAAGAAAGGAGGTGAGTAGTATGTCATTTGTTAAAGTTATCCAAGGTCAAATTACTAAGGATGGGGGGAAGACGAGTGTGGTTGTTCCTGGGCATCCTATCAAAACATGGGCGTTGCGTCATGTAGTTAAAAAACATCTCACAAAAGGGTGGGAGATGAGGCAGCAGGGAGAGAATATAAAACTCTATTCTCCTAATGCTGAAAGGTAATAGGTGGGCGCTGTACTGCAGTGTAGCGCCTGCTATTCAAAAAAATAAAGAAACGATATAATATACACATGAGCGAGGGGGGAAATGGTGAACAACCACCAAGACATGTTCCTTTAGATCCACGTCAAGATGCGCCAGATCCTGGCGGAAAAAGACAGGAGGTTTGGATAGAAGAAGGGCAAGTTGACCCAAATCTTCTTCCATACCATCCAGACGATGGAAGAGGGTTTGGTCTTCCGGAAAAAGAGGATATTGGTCCAGACAAACGAAAGAATAATTAATATGAACACCATAGACATTCTTATAGAAGGATATGCCAAAATAACCAGTAATGGGTGGGATGCAAGCTCGTCTTGTACTCTAATTGTTACGAATTCTGGCAAAAAGATTATTGCCGATCCTGGGGCAAATAGGGATTTGCTATTTGAACAACTTAAAAAAAGAAGTCTTAGTCTGGAAGACATCGATATGGTCTTTATTACGCATCACCATCTCGACCATGCAATGAATGTTGGCCTTTTTCCCAATGCAAAAGTAATAGATGAGGAAGCAGTGTATACTCAAGCAGTTGCAGTAGAAGGAGTACAAATGCTTCCAGACACAGATATAAGCGTTATTGCAACGCCAGGGCATGAATATGCGCATGCAATTCTTATTGTACCAACAAAAGATGGTACAGTAGTAGTTGCAGGAGACACATTTTGGTGGACGTCAACTGAAGAGCAAGTAGTAAATATAGAAAAACCGGATGATTTTGCAGAAAAAATGGAAGAATTAAAGGCCAGTCGGAAGGTTGTCTTAGATTTAGCAGATTGGGTAATTCCGGGGCATGGGAAGATGTTCCAAAATAAAAAATAAAAATGAAAAAATAACATATGAAAGAAGAGATACTAAAAAAATTAAAAGAAGTTGTCGGAAAATTAACAAAGGAAGATATCAATATCCAATTATCTATACCAAAAGATATCAGTAATGGGGATTTTACAACCAATGTTGCTTTTCAACTCGGTAAATTATCGGGAATCCATTCGGCAGGCTCAGGACAAAAAAGTCCATTAGAAATGGCTCAGGAAATAGTTAAAGAATTTAATTCTGTCATTTCGAGCGAACGAAGTGAAGCCGAGAAATCTCATCAAGGCGGAGATCTCTCACATTCGTTCGAGATGACAACAGGAATAGAGAAAATCGAAGCAGTCCAGCCAGGGTTTATCAACTTCTATCTCTCTACAGATTCTCTTAGCACAAATTTGCAAGATGTGCTAAATGTTCCAGAAAAAGTTGCCCTGACAAGCAAATTGAAAAATAAAAAAATGATGGTGGAGTTTGCTCATCCCAATACTCATAAAGAATTGCATATTGGTCATATGCGCACACTGACAACAGGAGAAAGTGTTGCAAGAATTCTAGAAGGGAATGGAGCAACGGTTTTTCGTGCGAATTACCAAGGAGATATTGGCCCTCATGTGGCAAAAGCAATGTATGGTGTGCAAAAAATGATGCAAGAACAGAATCTTACGTTGGAGGAAATAGAAAAATGGTCTTACTCCGAAAAAGCACACTTCTTGGGTCTTGGATATGCACGGGGAAGTAAAGAGTATGAAGAAGGTAGTAAAGAGGTAATAGATATGCTCAACACCTCTTTATATAAAAGAGAGCCAGAGTATCAGGAGTTGTACAAGCTTACGAGAAAGTGGAGCTTGGATTATTATGATGAATTCTACAAAAGGTTTTATACCAAATTTGACAAACTTTTCTTT
>DASQJJ010000083.1:0-2844 GCA_035631115.1 Candidatus Eiseniibacteriota bacterium | reverse complement strand
ACCTGGAAACATATGCGGTATGGATTTGATAATAATAATTTCTTATACGACAATCCAGTCTATGCATGGCACTATGATGAATCAATTGATGCAGATGGGAAAGTGAGCAGAAAACAAAAATTTGCTCTTATGACAATGAGGCAGTCTATGTTTGCTCAAGAAGTTATAGATATGGATATGTATAACAGAAAAGATGTGTCTAGCTGGGCGCCGACAGAGGCAAACTATCACACAAAAATGGGACGCAACGTATTTGCCTACTTAATTAAAGCGCAATTGGAGGAGCATACTAAGCGCAATGAGCGTGCTAAATTGTATAGCGCAGATCAAATATCTCTTATTACCGATGCGTTGATAAATTATGCGGCAAGCGTGATGAAGGGTGAGCATGGGTCGGCAGTTGTCCTGTCTGGATTTTTTACTCCAGAAGAAATTAAAAAAATTCTTGTTTCTGCTCATGCGATGTTGTGGTTACTCTATGCAAGAGAGTATGGAAAAGATGCATTGGGTGGGGTTATTGCAGCGATGGTTTCGGCACTGCAGCTTGTCCTGAAGGAAGTTGGTGGTAGTCTTACCCTAAAGTCCTAATAGTTTCTACCCATTTGAATCTGGCTTAAGGCCAGTACCAGTCTCTTTTCCAATAAATATCTCTCTTCTTCTTGAATTTCTTGGAAGCAGGAATTTACGTAGCCATCCTTCGTCAAGACCTCTAAGTGGATCGGATTCTCTAAATGAGCGGTCCCACAGCTTGCTAACGCCACCGCCAACTGCTGCCGAGCCAACTCCAATAGATTGTCCGATACCAGCGAGGAATTTAGGGTCTGGTGCGCCAAGTGCATCCTGAACCATAGATAGAGACTGTGGGGCAAGCATAATTACAGCAAAGCCAAGCAATGGTCCCATAAAGGTAAATACCTTAGGATCTACGCCAATAAGTGGTGGAGCAACTGTTGCAGCAGACGTGCTATACATATCCATAAGTGTTTTTCCAACAAGGAAAACTCCAATTGCTGTTGGGAAACAAATTAAATAGGCAGCAATATGGCGAAGCCAGTATTCAAAATTTGTCTTAGATCCTGGAACAATACCAAGCATTATCATGACGGGTCCAAAAATAGTGAAAATAAGAAAGAGCGTGTACGCTTTAATAAGCTGCCACCATAGTTTGGCAATAGCAACGAGGAGTGCAACAGCAAATATAAGGAAAGTAACAGCGCCAATAATAGTGCCAAAAAAAGTGGCAAATCCTGCATCAAGACATGCACCGAGATTTTGAAAACCATTTTGAGTTGTTGATTGGCCTGCTCCAGTGAGAGCACTTCCAAAAAACTGTGTAAATTGCATAATACCACCAACGACGGGTATCGTCTTTGCAAAATCAACAAGTCCCGAAGCAAAAACACCAGCAGTACATGAAATAAGAATGGGTATGCCTAATGTGGAGACAATAAGTATTTTTAGCGGTCCAGCATTCTGAAAAATGTTAAAAAAGACAACACTTGCAATATCTTTGACTCCTCCTGCTGCTTGTGCAGCTATGCCCAAAAACCCACCAAATCCATTATTAAGCGTATTAGTCCAGCTAAATGGATCACTTTTTACTGCAGAAGTCATTGATCCAATCTGATTTCGTATAACAGGATCTAAATTGCCAAATAAATTGATAATAAGATAAATTGCAACCCACATAATGTCTATCATTAATCCAGCAATAGCAAAGGAAAATGTGATAAGGATAAGAGCAACAACAAGCTTGGGAATTTGATTTTCTACAGTCATAACCGTACGAGGGTCTATTTTTGCCCGAAGCATAATTGCAAATCCAATAACAACAAAAGCAACAACAAAAAGAAGATAGGTTAAATTACGAAATGCTATCCATAAAGACATTATGGGAGAAAGCTGATTAAATCCAATCCCATTTGCTGCATAGGTATGCTTAGCAAGACCAAAATTTTGCGAAAGGTACTGAAGATAATCTGTTGAATGAAACGGACTTGTGTAGGTAAAGCTTATTCCCGTTAATCCCAATCCCAAAAGACCCCCTGTCGTGTCTTGTGCGTAAGAGAATGTTGCCGTTTTTGTGTTGTATCCGAGACAGTGATGATTTGGTGACAAATAATCAATTCCTCCCACAATACAGGTTGCGGAAGAGAGAATTCCCAAAAAAACTCCTTGAGTAAGTGTTGAGACATTGAGTGGGACAGAGCCATCTGTACGCATAAAAGAATTTGGAAGAGAGCCTGGTGTCTGAGCGTATGCGTTGGACTTTATAAAAAGAGAGAAAAGAAAGAGTAATACAACAGCACAACTTACTATTCGGGCAGATAGTTTCATAATTCCAGTTTGGAAGATTTTGGAAGAAAAGTCAACTTGCGGAGAGGACGGGATTCGAACCCGTGATCATCTCACGACGATACCCGCTTTCCAAGCGAGCGCACTAGACCAACTATGCGACCTCTCCAAGCTGAATCATTATACCGTAACAAAGAAGTTTGATAAAGGATTTATTTACTGAGTGATGTGTCTATTTATTTTTTCCCTTGCCTGCGCCCATGCTTTTTTGTCTGATGCAAAAGTAAGTCTGTCTTCCACTTTCTCTATAGGAAGCCACTGCACATTTTCCATTTCCCAACCATGATTTGCAATGTCCCCACGTACGTACTCCATAGTAAAATAGACAACTGTTTTATGACGCTTTTCTCCTTCAAAAACATACCAATAATCAACAGGAGCAAGCTTTTCCAAAATTTTTCCCACAATTCCTGTCTCTTCCTGGACTTCTCGAATAGCACCCTCTTCAGGGGTTTCATCTTTAATAGTGTCTCCTACATGTCCTTTTGG
>DASQJJ010000082.1:0-2488 GCA_035631115.1 Candidatus Eiseniibacteriota bacterium | reverse complement strand
TCGATTATTTTTAAAGGGGAGCAGTATGGTCTTCATACAAGAGTTTTTGTAACCCAAAAAGGTAATCCAACCTATGAAGGTAAAGAAATTGCACTTGGATTTGCAGAATATGAGGCCTTTCCTTTTGACATGAAGATTCACGTAGTTGCAAGTGAGCAGGCAGGATACTTTCAGGTTGTTTTTAAAGCATTAGAGCAGATGGACCCGGAAAAATTCGAAGGACATGAGTACCATTTGTCTATGGGCATGGTCCAATTGGTTGGAAGAAAAATGAGCTCGCGCACTGGAGACGTGCTTACTGTAGATGAATTACTAGACAAAGTAAAAGAAGCAGCAGGAGAGCAATTTAAAGAAGAAAAAGAAGTTGCCGATAGAGACAAAGTGCTTGAGCAAATTGTTATTGGGGCAGTAAAGTATGCAATTCTTAAGGGTGGGGTAAGACAAGATGCCAAATTTGATATCGAGACGTCCGTCTCTCTGGATGGGAATAGTGGACCATATATTCAATATACATATGCTAGGACTCAAAGTGTTGTAGGCAAGGCCCAAAGTACTGGTCTTAAGCCTCAATTATCCCAAGATTATACCGTCCTGGAGGATGAAAAAAAATTGATGCAAAAAATAGCTCAATTTCCAGAAATTGTCGAAAGCGCAGCAGAGAATTATGCACCCAACACCATTTGCGAATATTTATTTGAATTGGCTCAACTCTTTAACAATTTCTACCAGAAATATAGAATTCTCAATGCCAATTCAGACCCAGAAAAGGAATTTCGCCTCGCTCTCACTCAGGGGGTTGGAGTAATTCTTAGGCAAGGACTCTACCTTCTTGGTATCCAGGCTCCAGAGAAAATGTAAATACGATATAATAGTCTCATGGCAGGCAGTCCGGAATGGAATTTAGCAGAGGAAGTTGCAAAAGGAATACTTCTTGACGAAGCAATTGTTCGCATGACTCGGATGTCTGCAGAAGAAGTGCTTGCAAGGCATCAAAGACGCTTGTCTAGCCTTGAAAAAAGAATAGCGGAATTGCCTCCAGGAACCATCTCAACCGCACGAAATATGTGGGAAAGAAGAAGAGCTCTTCAGGATGGTCTGGTACAGTATTATCGAAAGCCCCAACTTCAAAGAATTGCATAAGCTTCTCACTGCTTGACAAAGCATCCTATAAGGTGTATTATCTCCTTCTGTCCAAAATATATGGGAATTTTTGAACAATTAGTCGTAGGAGCAGTAGTAGATGTTGCAGCAAGCAAGCATCCTGTTTCTCAGGCAACAAGTATTGGTCTTGAGATATTTGGTACACCAGATGCTAATAGAAATAGAGCAGCTGCACTCGAACGAAAAGCAGCACGTGCAAGATCCCCAAAACATGCAGCGTCCCTTCGAGAGCGTGCTGCTATCTATAGAGGCGCTCTCTAAATCCAAATTTTTCCCCTTTTCCCCATTGTCCGTCTAGATTTCTAGTGATATACTAAGTACTACTTCTATGCAATACAAACGTACTGTGTTACCAAATGGTCTTCGTGTAATTACCGTACCCATGCCTTCTTTCGAGTCTGCAACAGTCCTTCTTATGGTTGGGGCAGGCAGTAGATACGAGACAGCAAAAAATAGCGGTATTTCTCATTTCCTCGAGCATATGGCTTTTAAAGGGACAACCAAAAGACCATCTGCAATGGATATTGCTGGTCTTATCGATGGCATTGGGGGAGAATTTAATGCATTTACCAGTAAAGAAGCAACAGGATACTATGTAAAAGCCCAATCCACTCATGTGGAGACATGTCTCGATCTTTTGTCGGACATGATTGCAAATTCTTTGCTCGATGCAAAAGAAATAGAAAAGGAAAAGGGTGTCATAATTGAGGAAATTAATATGTACGAAGATACTCCAATGCGAAATTTGGGAGATGTGTACGAAGGACTATTGTATGGAGATACACCAATGGGCTGGGATACAGCAGGCACAAAAGAAGTGGTGAATAGTGTTACAAGGGAAGACTTCGAAGTATACATGAAAAGCTTATATAGTCCACATAATATGACTGTTATTGTTGCAGGAGGAATCAACGAAACAGCAGAAGAATTGGTAAGTAAATATTTTGGTCCAATGAGTAAGTTTGATACTATAGTTGCTAATAAAGTAGTAGAAAGACAGAGTAAGCCAGCAGTGTATTTAAAAAATAAAAAGACAGAGCAGGTGCAATTGGCATTGGGGGTGCGTACTGTTGGACTCGATCATCCAGACGAAGATGCACTCGAAGTATTGGCTGGTATTTTGGGTGGGGGAATGAGTAGTAGGCTTTTTAATGAAGTACGCGAAAAAAGAGGATTGGCATATTATGTGCGGACCAATTCAGACAACTACACAGATTGTGGTACCTTAGTAACTACAGCTGGCGTAGACCCAAAGCGGACAAAAGATGCAGTAAAAGTAATTTTGGAAGAGTTGGCAAAAATAAGAGAGACAGGGGCCGTGACAGAA
>DASQJJ010000081.1:0-10074 GCA_035631115.1 Candidatus Eiseniibacteriota bacterium | reverse complement strand
TTCTCCATTACATCCAAATTTAAGCCAGCTGGAGACCAGCCCCAGGCAATTGAAAAGCTTTCTCAAGGAATAGAAGATAAAAAAGAAAGCCAAGTGCTTTTAGGCGTCACCGGAAGTGGTAAGACTTTTACCATGGCACAGGTTATTCAAAATGTCCAAAAGCCAACGCTTATTATTTCTCACAACAAAACATTAGCTGGACAACTATACCAAGAATTTAGAGAGTTTTTCCCAAATAATAGCGTTAATTACTTTGTTAGTTACTACGACTATTACCAACCGGAAGCATATGTTCCCTCCTCCGACACTTACATAGAAAAAGAGGCAGAAATTAATGAGGAAATAGATAAACTGCGACTATCTGCAACAGCGAATTTACTTACCAGAAAAGATGTTATTGTGGTTGCATCTGTTAGTTGTATTTACAATCTTGGCTCGCCTGTTGAATATGGTAAATTTGTTTTGGAGTTGATGAAAGGCGTAAAAATAGAGCAACGCGATATTCTTCTTCGACTTACCGATCTGCAGTACGAAAGAAATGAATATGGATTTACCAGAGGTACTTTTCGAGTGAGAGGAGAAAATATCGATGTATTTCCTGCTTACATGGACAATGGTCTTCGAATAGAAATGAATAATGGTAAGGTATCGGGGCTTTTTTCTTTTGACCCTCTTACAGGACAAACAGTCGAAGTATTAAAAAATACTGTTGTTTATCCTGCCAAACATTACATGACAGATCCGCAGACATATCAAAGTGTTTTTCCACAAATTAGAAAAGATGCAGAAAAACGGGTTGAGGAATTGAAAGCTCAGGGAAAATTAGTGGAGGCACAACGTATTCAACAGCGGACTAATTATGACTTGGAAATGATTAACGAAATCGGATATGTGAATGGAATAGAAAATTACTCTCGCTATTTCGATGGACGACAGCCTGGACAGCCTCCCTATACGCTTATTGACTATATGCAGGCATGTAGCGACGATTGGTTGTTACTTGTAGACGAATCACACATTACTCTGCCTCAAATTCGAGGAATGTATAATGGTGACAGAGCACGTAAAGAAACTCTTATAGAATATGGATTCCGTCTTCCCTCTGCATTGGACAACAGACCTTTAAAATTTGAAGAATTTATGGCGAGAGTTAATCAAGCTGTCTATGTATCTGCAACTCCAAATGACTACGAATTATCTCTTTCCGGAGAAGATAACGTTGCCGAGCAACTAATTCGTCCTACGGGCATTGTAGACCCTACAGTAAGCGTTAGGCCAACTGCTGGACAAATCAACGATCTTATTGCAGAGATTCAAAAACGGGTCGAGAAAAAGCAGCGTGTTTTAGTAACTACTCTTACTAAGAGAATGGCAGAAGAATTGTCCGACTATCTGGAAGAAAGAAATATAAAGGTAGCCTATCTTCATTCAGATATCGAGACCATTAATAGACAGGATATTTTGGATAACCTTCGTAAAGGACAATACGATGTACTGGTTGGTATTAATTTGCTGAGGGAAGGCATAGATTTACCGGAAGTTACTTTGGTTGCTATTTTGGATGCTGACAAAGAAGGTTTTTTGAGAAGTAAAACTTCTCTTATTCAGACTATGGGAAGAGCAGCACGAAACATAGACTCGGAAGTTATTCTCTACGCAGACGTTATGACTGGGTCTATGGATGAGGCAATAAAAGAAGTAGAGAGACGTCGAGAAGTACAACTTGCATATAATAAAAAACATAACATTACCCCAAAGACCATAGAAAAAGCTATTCGAGACAGACTCTACGAAGAAGAGGAAGAGGTAGAAGTACGAAAGCGTCCAATAGACCTGGTACTGGAATTGGCAGATAAGGATGTATTGCTGCCAGACGAACGGGAAAAAGTAATTACTCGTCTTAGGCAAGAAATGAAAGAAGCAGCAAAAAATTTGGACTTTGAAACCGCTGCGCTTCTGCGGGATAGAATTAAGTCATTACAGTAATGCTAATTTTAGAAAATTAGAACATATATCTTGCGTTATACATGCAATTATTCTATATTTAATTTTATGACTGATGAAGCAGATCCAAGCCTTCAATATTCATGGAATGGCGAGATAGTTGTTCAGCGAAAAGATGCATTAAAGAGATTGTTAGAAAGAACTGAGCCAGGTTTAAGTTCTACAGAGATTGCGAGAAGACTAAATATTGGTTACCAAGGTACAGGTGTACGTTTTTCTAGAAGATGGGTTGCAAAACCAAGAAGCCAATTAGGATCATAATCAACCACAAATATTTTCCCACTCTTGTAAAATATCCATTTAATTGATATAGTTTGATTCTATGCCAAGAGATCAAGTCAGAAGGACACCAGGTGTCAGAAGATTTATTACAGAAGGTGTAAGAAGAAAAAGAGCAGAAGGGAAAACACCCAAGGTGATTGCTGATGAGCTAACACAAGAAGGATCGATTGTTCCCCCAGTTTCTGTAGGAGAAGTTCATAACAGGATATATAAGCCTGAAAGATTTAAAGAATAAAAGTACTAAAATCCACTAATATTTTCCAAATGTTCAATAGACTCTTCTAAGCCTTCTAATATAACACTAATAGCATCCAATCTAAGTTGGTCCGGTAATTCTGGGTGGAGCATGCTGTAATACTGAGCGGTTTTAATAAGAGGTTTGAGCTTCCATGGGGTAATGGATTCCAGAGGTGTACCAAAGGTATCTGATGTTCTGGTTTTTACTTCTACAAAGACTAAAACATTCTTCTTAACACAAATAATATCTATTTCCCCATATCCTTTTCGAAAATTTCGTTCGATGATTTTATAACCTTTTTTCTTAAGATACTCAACGGCAATATCTTCTCCCTTTTTCCCAATAGGATTTACAATTCTCACTTACTCATGATATCAGAATCTATGAACGACGGACTACGAACGATAAACGAGGATTAGTTGTTTCTTTTTGTCTTTCGAAGATAAGTAAGATGTGCTTTTCGGACTTTTCTACCCTTATTTACATTGCCTTTTACCTTAACTTGGACTAAAAATGGAGAATTTACTTGCCAAATTCTTTCCACTGCCACATCTCCAACCATTTTTTGTACAGAAAAAGACTTGTTTTCGTCTCTGCCTCTAATTTGCAAAACAACTCCAGCAAACATCTGTGTGCGAGTTTTGTCGCCTTCTTGAATCTGTTGGTATACTTCGACTATATCTCCAGGAGCGAAGTTGACTGTGATCATGCTCTTATTATACTAAAAAGCCACTGTTTTAACAACTACTTTATATAGCTAGGAAAACAGTCATCCTGAGGAACGAAGTGACGTGAGGATCCCACTACGAACAGTTTATACAGGCTTTGCAGCTGCCTTAATAAAAGCAATAAAGAGGGGGTGAGGTCTAAGTGGTCTGCTTTTATATTCTGGATGTCCTTGTGTGCCTAAGTAGAAAGGGTGGACATTTTTGGGTAGCTCTATTATTTCTGCCAACTTTTCATGAACTGACCGTGCAGAAATAATAAGTCCAGCTTTTTCAAACTCTTTTGTAAATGCATCATTAAATTCCCATCTATGTCTATGTCTTTCGGCTGTAAGGCCCGTTTTCTCGTTAAGCAGTCCTCCATATTTTTTGTATGCTTCGTACGCGATCGTGTCTTTTTTTACCAGAGCGTCCCATGTGCCCAGGCGCATAGTGCCCCCATACGCACGTCTTTTCATAATTTCTTCTTGTGTGGGGATAAGATGAATAACGTCGTGTTTGGTTTTTAAATCGTTTTCTGATGTATTTGCATCCTTCCATCCCAAAACAGATCGTGCAAATCCAACGCAGGCAAGTTGCATGCCATAGCATAGGCCCAAATAGGGAATTTTTTGCTCCCTTGCATAGGTTGCTGTTGCAATCATTCCTTCTGCTCCTCTTTCACCCCATCCAATTGGCACAATAATTCCGTCTGGGTGGCCAACAACTTTTTCTACACCATCTTTTTCTACTTTTTCTGCACTTACCCAGCGAGTTGTTACCTCCACACCGTCTGCCCACCCTGCATGGTCTATTGCATCAAAAAGTGCAGCATACGCATCTCGAAGCTGATACTCTCCTGTGCCAAAGTATTTTCCCACAATTGCTATCTCTGCTTTTTTTGTTTTTTTGGATTTGATTTTTTTAACTAAATTCTCCCATTGAGTAATATTGGCTTTTTTCTCAGGAAGACCTAATTTCCTGAGTATTTTTTGCTCAAATTCCTGCTCATGGAGCACTAGGGGTATTTCGTATGCAGAAGATAAGTCTGGATTGGAAATAATATCTCCTTCATGGACGCTACAAAAAAGAGCAAATCTGTCTCGTCGTCTTTGGTCTAAGTATTTTTCCGACCTTGCAACAATAAAATCTGGTTGTATGCCCATCGAATTTAATGTACGCACAGATAGTTGAGTTGGCTTGGTTTTTGGCTCGCCTAAATGCTTGGGGGTTGGGACATAACTAACATGAATATGAATAACATCTCCAGGATTTTTCCATGTGAGAATTCTTGAAGCTTCGTAGTAAAAAATATTTTGATACTCCCCTGCTGTACCACCCAATTCTATAATAACAATGTCTGCATTGCTTGCTTCTCCAACGTGCTTAATTCGCCTGTTAATTTCGTCTGTAATATGAGGAATTGCCTCGACATCTTCACCATTGTATTCAAATCGCCTTTCCTTTTCGATAACAGTTGAATAAATCTTGCCCATGGTAACAAAATTATTTTTTCCCATGTCACGATTAAGGAATTTTTCATAACTTCCTAGGTCTAGGTCGGCTTCTGTACCGTCTTCGCATAAGAATGGATCCCCATGCTCTATAGGATTTATAGTACCCGCGTCTAAATTATGATAATTTTCTACTTTTATAGGAGCAACAGTGTATCCAGCAGATTGAAGAAGAAGAGCAATAGAAGCAGCAGTTGTGCCTTTACCGATGCCAGAAATAAGTCCTCCGGAGACAAAAATATACTTTCTTTTTTTTGTAGATTTTGTAGTGGGCACGATTTACTATACCAAAAGAATAAGAATTCGTCAAGGCATTCGGATAGGAATATATGTCCTCTTTTTCTCTGTTGGTAAGTTGCCTCTTATAATATCTGCATATTTTTTAGGATTTGGGACGGAATCAAGATAGACAATTTCATCAAAAGTAGGATTGTGCAATTCTATTGTTCCATAATTAAACAGTTTTCCCACCATGCTTTGTGTAAACATAACTTCCTGTATATTAGAACACAAATAGACTTTTTCCTTGTGATTCAAGATCCCAAATCGTGAGATAATCTCTTTATCTGTAATTACATAGGTAAAACTTATCCATTCAAGTGCAGTAACCAACATAAATACAATTTTACATAAATTAAGAATAACAAGAATTTCAAAATAAAAAGAATCTACGGTTAGAGACGTAAAAAATTGTGAAAGATGCGCATACATAAGAAGAAATCGCAAACCACCATAAATAAGGTCAAAAAATACCTCAATTCCTAAAAGTGCGAATATTAAAAAATAGACACTTCGCCGCAAGACAATTGGTTGCATAGGGGGAGAACTATTTTGAGCTTTTTCTGCAGGCATACCATCTCGTTTTGCTGGTGTTATTGCGGCATCAACAATAAAGGGTCTTACCGGTATATCACGACGAATCTGATTATGACGATATTCATCTTGTAAAAATTCAAATGGAATCCTTTTAAGCCACGTTGCAAAATTATCTTTTGTTGTTATCTCTTGTTTTTTTTTGGGAGGATCTCGCGGTTTTTCATTGACAACCACTCTCATATAATGAGTGGCTCATAAGGATATGAGAGAGATACCAAAGGGAGGTAAGAAAGGGGTAATAAATTATATGAGCGGGCGAAGGGAGTCGAACCCTCCACATTCTACTTGGGAAGCAGACATTCTACCGATGAACTACGCCCGCTGATTGTATGATTATACTTAAGTAAACGGATCGAATCAAGAAATCTATCGAGGAAGTGTAAGAACATTTCCAGAAAAAATAAGATTGGGGTTGGATAAATTATTGGCATTGGCTATTTTTGTCCAAGAATAGCCGTCTGCAT
This sequence comes from Candidatus Eiseniibacteriota bacterium, assembly GCA_035631115.1. Lineage (GTDB taxonomy): Bacteria > Patescibacteriota > Microgenomatia > Levybacterales > UBA12049 > DASQJJ01. The sequence goes on along the minus strand of DASQJJ010000081.1, from coordinate 3,992 downwards.
ATGCACGTACCGCAATATCCCAAAGAGTGTCTCCTTCTTTTACTGTATAGGAATTACCTGTAATTGCGTTTTCCACAGGAGGGGTACTTTGCATCATATGTCCTAATTCACTAGGCTGGGAAGCGTTGGGAAGAAGAAGCTTATCTCCTGAAAAAATTGTTGAAGGATTTTGTATATTATTCATTTCTGCTATTTCTGTCCATCGGTAGCTATCGTTGTAGACTGTTTCTGCAATGGACCAAAGAGAGTCATTTGGTTTTACTACATAATATGTTTTGTCACCTTCTGTGAGAGTTGTTCCTGGTGTTGAATTGGCTTGCCCTGAGCTTGCCGAGGGGGTTGGAGTTGGTCCTGTTGATAAAGAAGAAGTTTGTTGGACATGATTTTGCTGACGAATAATCGAAACAACAAAAAATACTCCAATAATAACCACCACAATTCCTAATAAAAAACTGCTGTAGGATTGCATCCAATTTTCCATCCACCCAAAACGAAAACTCTTTCTCTGAGTCTTTGGAGCAATTTTAGACCTTACAACTTTTTTCTTTTTTTGACGAGGCATATATTCGGGGCAGAAGTTTTAGTACTATAAAACAAAAAAACATACAAGTCAATAAAATGTTTCATGATTGATCAAACAGATATAATTTGTTAAAATCAGATTTGTTCCAGCTTCTAGTATCTAGTATCTAGATTCTAGTTCTGGGGTGGTAGCTCAGTTGGTTAGAGCGCCTCCCTGTCACGGAGGAGGTCGCGGGTTCGAGTCCCGTCCATCCCGCAAAAATTATTTGAACTTCAGTTGTTCCTCTGCTATGCTAATCCTACGTATGACCAATCAGGAGATTGCAACACTCTTACGCCATGTCGCTGCTGCATTCACTATTACAGACGAAAAAAAGCACCATTTTCAAATTGTTGCGTATCAGAAAGCTGCAGATACAATACAAAATACCTCAACGCAAGTTGCGGATTTGGTAAAGGAAGGAAGACTTTTGGATTTACCTGGCATTGGACCAACAATTCAACAACACCTAGAAGAACTGGTAAAGACAGGAAAAGTAAAACATTTCCAGACCGTTATGGAAAATGTTCCCGCTGCAATGTTTCCTCTTTTAGATATTCCCTCATTCGGTCCTAAAAAAGCATACAAGTTAGTAACTCATTTTAGGCTTAAAAATCCTGCAACAGTTATTCAGGACATAGAAAAGCTTGCAAATAGTGGAAAAATTGCAGGTCTTGAAAGCTTTGGAGAAAAGTCCCAAAGTGATATTATTCGAGCAATAGAAGAATTTGGAAAAGGTGCTGGGAAGACAACGCGGATGCTTCTTCCTTTTGCAACAGAAGTTGCTGATGCACTCGTTGCCTATCTTAAGAAATGTCCGGATGTTGTTGAGGTATCTGCTCTTGGAAGTCTGCGAAGGAAATTAGCAACTGTAGGAGATGTAGACATTGCCGTTGCAACAAAAAATCCCCAGGCAGTAATAGAATATTTCGTACAATATCCATACAAAGAAAGGATTATAGAAAAGGGCCCAGCAAGTAGCTCCTTATTAACCTCTGGTGGACATCAGGTAGACCTTCTTACACAGCCCGTAGAGGCCTGGGGCTCGCTTTTGCAACATTTTACTGGTAGCAAGCACCATAATGTCCACTTGCGAGATTTGGCTTTACGAAAAGGGCTTTCACTTTCCGAGTATGGAATAAAAAAAGTTGGGGAAGAAAAAAGACAAACCTATACAAGAGAAGAAGCATTTTATGCTGCAATAGGATTAGATTTTATTCCACCAGAATTGCGGGAAGATCATGGAGAAATAGAAGCTGCAGCAAAGCATACATTACCAAAGCTTGTAGAGCTCTCAGATATAAAAGGAGATTTACATATTCATTCCAACTACCCAATAGAGCCAAGTCACGACTTAGGACAGAATACTATGCAGGATATGCTTACCAATGCACAAAAGCTTGGATATGAATATCTTGGATTCTCAGAGCATAATCCCAGCGTTTCCAAACATACAAAATCACAAATCCTTTCACTTCTTCAAAAGCGTGCCTATTTTATTGAACAATTAAAAGAGAGTAATAAAAGTATTCGAGTATTTAATTTACTTGAAGTAGATATTTTAGTAAATGGAGACTTAGCAATAGACGATAAGTCATTAGAAACTTTAGATGGTATATTGGTTTCTATCCATAGCAGTTTTTCTACAGATATAGAGAAAATGACTAAGCGTGTTTTGCAGGGACTTTCCCACCCAAAAGCAAAAATTCTTTCTCATCCAACGGGAAGACTTATTAATCAGCGTCCTGGGTATCAACTTGACTGGGAGAAAATATTTGCCTTTTGTAAGGACAACAATAAAGCATTAGAAATTAATGCCTGGCCAGAGCGTACAGACTTGCCAGATACACTTATTCGAGAAGCTATAGCACATGGAATTAAAATGACTATAGATACCGATAGTCATGCGACCTCACATATGTCTCTTATGCAGTACGGTGTGTGGAATGCAAGACGAGGATGGGCCGAAAAAAAGGATATTCTTAACACATTGGAGTATAATGAATTTAATAAGTGGATGAATGGAGGTGAATAGATATGATACTGTGGATACTTTTAGGAATCGTTGTTTTTTTAGGACTTTTCCTATGGACAACATACAACAGTCTTATTACTGCAAAAGTACGGGTACAAGAAGCATTTTCCCATATAGATGTACAACTTAAAAGAAGGTCAGACTTAATACCTAATTTAGTAGAATCTGTAAAAGGATATGTTAAGCATGAAAAGGATGTGCTTACAGAGGTTACAAAAGCTCGCACTTCTCTTATGCAGGCAAAAGGAGCAGAGGAAAAAGCAAAAGCTAACAACCAATTGTCAGAGACATTAAAAAGTCTTTTTGCAGTTAGTGAAAATTACCCAACACTTAAGGCAAATGAGAATTTCCTGTCTTTGCAAGAAGAATTGGCAGATACAGAAAATAAAGTTGCTTACGCAAGACAGTTTTACAACAGTACTGTTATGGATTACAACACTAAGTTAATGGTATTCCCAACAAATATTTTTGGCGGTATGCTGCATTTTGGACCAAGTGAATTCTTTGCTGCAACAGAAGAAGAAAAAAAGGAGGTAACTGTAAAGTTTTAATGAATATCTATAACCAAATTACTTCCAACAAGTGGAAGACATGGCTTATTGTTGTGTTATTTATTGTACTTATAACAGCAGTTGGGTACGTTTTTGGAAAAGCAACAGGATACGGCTTGTCTTACGCTGGTATTGCGCTTATTCTGGCTGGTATTATGAGTTTTGGGAGTTATTACTACTCTGACCAACTTGTCCTCGCTACTAGTGGTGCCAAACCACTTCCTAAAAAGGATGACCCTGAGCTCTATGACATTGTAGAAAATCTTTCCATTGGAGATGGTGTACCCATGCCAAAAATTTACTATATGGATGAGAAAGCTCCCAACGCATTTGCAACAGGGAGAGATCCAAAACATGCAGTAGTTGTTGTTACAAAAGGACTTAGAGAAATGATGACAAAATCAGAGTTGGAAGGAGTCTTGGCACATGAATTGTCACATGTAAAAAATTACGATACACGTCTTATGGGAATTGTTGCTATCCTTGTTGGATTTGTCGCAATACTAGCAGACATGTTTATGAGGTCTTTGTGGTGGGGTGGAATAAATAGAGATGACGACAGAAGCTCTGGTCAGCTTCAAGCTATTTTTATTATTCTGGGTATTATTTTTGCAATTCTCTCGCCTATTGCAGCCACTCTTATTCAATTAGCTGTAAGCAGGAAGCGAGAGTTTTTGGCAGATGCCTCTGGCGTACTTCTTACTCGCTATCCAGAGGGCTTAGCGTCTGCATTAGAAAAATTAGCAAAAGACACAAGACCAACGCTCCATGCCACAAATGCAACTGCTCACCTTTTTATAGAAAATCCTTTTGGTGGTAAATCTAAAAAAACATGGTTTGCAAG
>DASQJJ010000080.1:0-3248 GCA_035631115.1 Candidatus Eiseniibacteriota bacterium | reverse complement strand
CCAGGTAGTAATATAAGACCCGCTTTCCACCGTTCCCCTATTGACAATAAATAATTATAAGGTATAATTGTTTTTCATATGGCAGATAAGAATAGAGAACCAAAAAGAGGAGCAAAACCAAGAACAGAAATCGTTAAGGTAACAACTCCTTCTTCACCCACACCACCAGTAGATACTAGGGGTGGACTAACCCAAGCACTTGATGCAGCTAAAACTTTTACTCAAGCACATCCCAAAGCAGTTAGTATTGCAGGAAATCTTGCACCAACTTTACTTGCAATAACGTTAGCAGCAACAGCAGTCGGTGATACAAACGAAACCTCCAGAGATCTAAAGCTTGGTACAACTGCAGCAATCGTTGCTGAGGAGACATGGAGAAGGACAAGTCTAGATGAAAGAGGCAGGAATTTGGTCACAGCAAATGGTCAGCTTCAAGCACAAGTTGTTGAAGAGAAGACTGGAAGAGAAAGTGATGCTGCGCGAGTAAAAAAGGATGCAAAAAGGACACGAGAAGGACATAGAGAAGAAGTAACAAATATGAGAGATGCACACAAAGATCAAGTAAAAGATTTAAGGATTCAGCGAAATAGAGCGACTCAACGAGCAGACATATTCGAACGTGCTTTGGACCAGACTGCAGATGCTCTTGCAAACGAAAAATTTGATAGAGAAAAATTAGAAACTTCAGTGAGAACATTTATAGCGACAAATAGAGGAGAAGGCGCAGGCGCTTTAAACAATGGACTTCCATCTGGCGATATTGTTCCAGAGCGACCAGGTCAGCGGAGAGTGGAAGTTAGAAGAGACGGTAATGGTCGTGCCCAAGTAAATATCTTTTTAGATAGCGAATAAGTGTTGCCCCACCTATATTGACAGATGGTAAGTTTCTGATATTATAAGCATATACTATGGTAATAGAAGCAAATAAAAATACGTCGTCACCCTCTAATAGAGAATCAGCTGCTAGACTAGAAGCGTTATTGCGACAGAATGGTTTTAATATTATTGCTGGAACAGGAGAGCCTGCAGCAAAACGAAGTGCTGTAGATTTAGACGATTTAGCAGAAGCTGTTGGACAACCACGTTCAGGAGGCAGAAGAAGTTCAGGTGGAGATAATCTTTCGGGCTTAGAAGACGCATTGCAGCAATCAAGATCATCCACAAGCCGCCGGCCTTCCTATCTTAGAGTTGTACGACCAGAAGAAACTAAAGAAAAGCCAAAAGCAAAAGGGAAGAAAGAAAAAGATAAAAAAAAGCCTAAGAAAGAAGATAAAAAAGGTAAAAAAGCAAAAGGGAAGAAAAAATAATCCTCAAATCCTTCTTTCATCCTTTTTATAGGTCATCATTAATTTCCTTTTAGTCCCACTTTAATTACCTATAGGCTTATTTTGCCTATTGACAATTAAAACGCATCAATTATAATGTAATATACAAATATGGCAACACGAGCAGCACAACAAGAAGCAGCAGAAAGACCACAACTCATGGCTCCATGGAGATATGCAGCACATAGAGCAGCACAAGGAGAAAATGCACCGTTATATGGTATAGCAGATTTAAATGGTGCGTTAAATGGAGCAGTAGAACAGGCTTTTCCTACAATAGAACTTGCAGAACCAGCGCTTCCAAATCCTGTAGCTCATGTAGAAGTTTTAGTACGACAACGTAGAAGAGATGCAGCATTGCAGATAGCAGCTCGGGCCAGAACTCCACGCGCACAGACTCATGCATTGAATGCTCTTCGAAATGCAGCATAAGCTATTTAGGCGTATTTTGTAAGTCTCCCTTATGGGAGATTTTTTTATCCTCTTCTCATGTCACGAGCATCATTGCTTCTTCTTGCACAAGGATCTCCATGTAAATCAAGCACATCACATACACGCACAGAAACTCTCCGAGGAGGAACGCTATTTGTTAGAAGAGTAACTGTGGGATAGGAAAGTGGTGCTCGCGTTGGTATTAACGCGCCACTTGGATGCTGTATATCAACAAAATCAGACCCGTCAGGTGCCACCCGTTGATTGGTATAGGTGGGTTTTCCTCCACCAGACCTATTTACGCTTCTCCACTCATCATCGGTAAGTCCTTGTGTTGGTTGTAAGTCTCTAGCCATAAGGTATGATTATACTAACTTATAGTTATCTCATCAAGAAGCAAATTAAATAGATTCTGGACAAGCCAGAATGACCACGATACAATACTTCAATGCGCATTGCTATTTTTGGTGGACGATTTGACCCAATCCACAATGGTCATTTGGCAGTTGCTCAGGAGGTGCTGCGGGTTGGGAAAGTAGATGAAGTATGGCTTTCGGTAGAAAATCAGCATCAATGGCGCCCAATTGTTGCCTCTAGTGCGGATAGAGTAGCCATGTTAGAGTTGGCTATAGACTCTGTCATCCCGAGTGGAACGAAGGATATATATTCTTCGAGTGAACATAGTGAATCGAGAAGTCAGGACAGTTCTCAACCTCCGGTTTCGAACAATAATCGACTTAAAGTAGATACAACCCCCTTAGAGCTTGGTGGCTCTACTGCAACACTCTTTGTTATGCGCTCCCTCAGAGAAAAATTCCCCCAGCATGAATTTGTTTTTGTTGTTGGGTCAGACCAACTTGGAGTATTTTATAAATGGACATTTTGGGAGGATTTAGAAAAAGAAGTACACTTTTTAGTTGTTGCCAGGAAAGGGTCTCCTATGGAAAATGTGCCAAAAAATGCCACGATTATTACCGATGCTACCTACGAACCTTTGGAGGACAGTGCAACGCGAATACGAGATTTACTAGGAGCAGGAAAAAGTATTACCGGCCTTGTACCAAAAAGTGTAGAAGGGTATATAATACAGCATAAGCTGTATCGTTGAGAGTTATTAGTTCGTAGTTCATAGAAATGTACGACGAACGATGAACTAACTAACAATTACATAATGTTTGACTTAGATTATCAAAAAAAATCAGAAGAAATAATTGCTTGGCTACAAGCTACAGTTGAAGCGGCAGGATTTAAAAAAGTTGTTGTTGCTGTCTCTGGTGGGGTAGATAGTGCTGCTTCCTTATTTTTGGCAGTGTCAGCATTGGGTAAAGAAAATGTCTATGCAGTCCTTCTTCCGTATGGGGAAATGAGCAAGACTTCCTTGGAGCATGGCCAATTGGTGGTAGACAAAGCAGGTCTACCCAAAGACCATGTTTTTGTACGGGATATACAAGGTGCGGTAGATGAAATGTGGGAGACTGTCCAGCGTCATTC
>DASQJJ010000079.1:0-50102 GCA_035631115.1 Candidatus Eiseniibacteriota bacterium | reverse complement strand
ATGATTTTTGGTAATGCTAGATTAACGATTGTTCCATCCAATCTTCCCAAAAAAGAGGCAAGCATAAGCGTAACAAGAATAAGCCATTCTTGAGAGGTAAAGCCTTTGCGAGCTGGTTTCTGCTGTGTTACCTGGGGTTTATCGGTAGTTTTTTTTGACATACATATTATTCATGAACAATGAACTAATAACTAATTAGCTATTTAGTATCGGTGTAAATTGTAAGCTTTGCAGACATACCATTTTTAATTGCTGGATATTGTGCACCATCAAATTTGGCGTATACAACAAATTGCTGTGTTGGCCGCTCGGACGAAATACTAAAAGCATTTTGCGTTGATTTTGCCGTTGGACTAATCTCGTCAACATATCCCCAAAATGTCTTGCCAGGCAATGCGTCCACTGTAAAGGAAACAACTTGACCAACAACAATATCTGACAATCCCTTATTCTCATCCAGTGTCCCGGCAATCCTCATATCTTCCGACCGGATAAGTTGTACAACGGGTGTTTGAGAGCTAACCAAAGAACCAATTTGCTTATTTGTCGATGTAATAAGTCCACTTGTTTCTGCATACAATGTTTGACCCCCAACAATTGCAAGACTATCTCCTCTTGAGACTCTCTCTCCTTCATAGACATCGAGCTCTGTTAGTCTACCGCTTGTGGTTGGGGAAATAGTAATTGCTGGTGCATCAACTAAAGAATCATCAATAAATATTCTACTAACACGAAGTTGATAGAATACATATCCTATTGCAACTACTAGGACAACCAGTATAAGCATGAGTGGACGAAGAATTTTTGGTTGTCTAATTTTTTTTATAAGATTTTTCATAATAACTGATATTTTTTCTCAACAATTGTTTTGGGTGATACAATAATCCTGTCTGCATTTGATAATCCGTCAAGAATTTCTGTCATGTTGGCATGAGTCTTACCAACAACAACAGTCTTTAAAACAATCTTTTCCCCATTCCAAACCCACAGTGAATTGTGACCAACTATAGTCCAACTTGGCACCATGGCAACTGGCGTTTGTACATTATTTTCAATGAGTACCGACCCATTCTGACCAAATACACTGAGTGAATTGAGTGAGTCTGCCAAAACATCAACAAAATACACATCTCCTGATGCAAGTGTTTGTTTTTGCGGATATACTTTTACAACTACTCCTTGTATTGGTTTTGCTATACCATCTAAATGAATTGTTGCTTTTGCTCCTACACTAACAAAATCAATATCCGATGCGCCGACATTTGCTCGAAAGACTTTCGCTTTTGGGTCTGCTAAAGAAAATGCTGTAGCAGGTGTTATATTTACATTTGCAGTCGTAATATCTTCCTGTGTCAGAATTCCTGAAAATGGTGCAGTAAGAGATGCCAATTGCAATGCATAATTTGCTAAATCCACTTGCAATTGTGCAGTATTTTGAGCAAGGATACTATTGTCGACTAAGCGGGCAACTGTATCGGTAATTACCTGTGCCTCGGTAATATTGTTGTATGCATTTTTATTAGTACTATCAAGTGTTGTTCTGGTCTGACCTTCAAGAATTGTTGCTTTTTGATTTTCCTGTGTTTGGTCGTTGGTATTTTTTGCAATTTGGTAGGCATTTGCCTGAATTTGTAGACTTCGCTCAAGTGCATACGTATCAAGGGACGCAATTGTTTGACCTACTCCCACTGCATCTCCTTGCTTAAATGGTAAGTACACAACCTTTCCACCTACTTGAAAATGTAATGTTACTTCATTTTGTGAGTGAATACTCCCAGAGGCAGAAATTGTTTGTTGAGTTTTTCGTAGAGCAACGGTACTTGTTGTTGGAATTGTGTGAGAAAAGGTTAATGCTGTACCGACACCAAAAACAATAACAAGCGTTATTATTGCTGCTATGAGGATACTCAATAAAAATTTTCTATTTTTCATGTATTATCCCCAACAGATTGATTTAGTTTTTGAAGAATTTCTAGGAATTGTTTTTTATCTGTGTTTGATAATGGCATGAGCATTACGTTCATATTTTCTGTCCGTTCTTTTTTTACTTTATCCAAAAGATTTTGTGCTTTTGGCGTGAGCGACACATTCACAACACGCTTATCTTGATTATCTGCATTTCTCATAACCAGATCAAGACTTACTAGTGTATCTATAAGGTTAGTTGCAGAAGGTAACTCTACTTGCACATACTCTGCAATTTTTCTCATAGGACTTGGGTTATTTTTTTTAAGGTAAAAGAGTGTTTGAAGTTGTACCATGCTTAAATTCGCTAAATCAGACTTAATCCCTAAATTTTGCTTCATCAAACGAAAAAAAGTAAAAAGAGCATCGGTAAGTTGATTGGTAAGATCCATAAATACTTAGATAACCTAAGTATTTTAACAAAAAGAGTATTTTCTTGTCAAGAATCCAAAGAGCTTTTTATATCGGCCGTCTCTTTGTATACTAGAATGTATGGTTGAGGAAATTATTTTAGATCTCTTACTTCTTTTCTACTGCCTGTTTGTTTTGAAGGAGGATAATGTAAAATTAAAAGGAATACAAATTAGTAAAGTTCGCGCTATTGCCAATACGATACCTCGTCGGAAAATCTTGTTTTTCCTTATACTACCATTATGTGTTATGTTACTGCTTTTTCTTCATGGCAATAGAAACATTTTATCCATTTATATCTACACAGCTGTGTCTTTGCTTGTTGTCTTTCATGCACTGTGGCTTTCTGTGACACAAAACAATAAATACAGAGCGTTATCTTTCCTGTTCGTAACAACAATAATTGTAGGAAGAATAGTCTATCCTTCTATTCTTCTCCATGATATATTTGTTGTCCTTGCAGTTGTTTGGCTTGGACCGTTTCTTACGTCTTTTCGTTTTTTTACAATCAAACTATTTATAGCAATAAGTATTATTTGGTTTTGCTATGACATTTTTTATGTGTGGGCAACGACTGGTTATCAGCTCGTATCAAATACAACAAATACGTTAGGCTTTCCTCTTAGTCTTGTCGTAGGTAACACAACATTAGGTTTGGCAGACTTATTTTTCGTATCTCTTTTGCTTTCTATACTTAAAGGATTTACTTATAAGGTGTTTGCAATAGTGGCACTTACTGGAAGCGATCTTGTATTAGCCTATTATGTTTATCATGTTCAATTTTTACGAGTATTTCCTTTGCTTGTACTGTGGGTTCCACTCGGCTTATTTGTGGTACTTCTTGAGCATCGGGCGCACTCCAAACATATGAACCGGGGACTTATCGCCCCCGATTCATAACATATTTTTTATTGAGCAGCACTTGTTGGTGTTGCACTACTTGGGGCAAATCCTCGTCCCATTGCTGGTGGATTTATCTGCACATCTTGTGCGGTAACTGATCCATCAGAATTTTGTGTCCCAATCACCATGACTGTATCTCCAGATTTTACATCTGCCTTTGCAGCAGTTGATGATTTTACAAATACAGTAGATCCTGATACAACAACAATTTTACTACTGCCATCCATCATTTTTACTGTCATACCAGTATCATCAACACTGAGCACTTCTCCTCGTACTGGCCTTACTGCTTGCATATTTTGGCCATTTTGACCAAATCTTCGGAAAAACTGACCATTCCCTGTACCACCTGCAAGCATTGGAGATTTTTGCTTTTGGTACTGCATACCTGCAAAAAATCCTCCACCCAGGGCCAAGACAACAAGGAGTACAGCGATTATCATATTTTTATTTACTTGCATATTTCTCACCTCCTCTCGCTTTGTATTATGTATTAAGTAGTATGTATCATGTATAAAAATAAAAAATTATTTATACATAATACGTAATACCTACTACGTGATACTTAATTTACTCATATCTCAAAGCTTCTATTGGTTGCAAGTTTGCTGCACGATTGGCTGGATACCATCCAAAAAGAATTCCTATACCTGCAGAGACAACAAATGCCAAAAAAATAGACTGCACTGCGACAACAAAAGGAGATCCAGTAACAATAGAGTATCCATAAGAAAATGCAATTCCTAACATAACTCCAATAACTCCTCCTAAGCATGTTAGGATAATTGCTTCTATAAGAAATTGAGTAATAATTATTTTTTTCTTAGCACCCAATGCTTTCCGAAGTCCAATTTCTCGAGTACGTTCATTCACTGTTACAAGCATAATATTCATAATGCCTATTCCACCAACTAAAAGTGATATTGCTGCAACTCCAGATAGTAGTGCAGTAAAAGTCCCAGTTGTTTGGTCTACTGCACTTAAAATATCTGATTGGGACAAAATACTAAAATCTGCTTTTGTTGGATCTGACAACTTATGTCTTGCTAGAAGCAAATATCCAACTTCATTTTCTGCAGCAACCATAACTTCTGGCGACTTAGCAGAAAGAGAAATACTTGTAAGATAATCTATGCCAAAAAGAAGCTGCTGGGCAGAGGTTAAAGGGACAAACACTGTATCATCTCGATTGGCAAACCCACTTCCTCCTTTTGCAATAGTAATGCCAACAACGCGAAATGCAATTTTATTTATACGAATTGTTTGACCAACAGGATCTGACCCGTCAGGAAAAAGATTGGCAGCTGCTTGAGGACCAAGTACTGCAACCTTTCCTACACCCATAACATCTTGCTGGCTAATAAAATTCCCCTCCTGCATGCTAAGCGTATTTACCGGCGCATAACTGTCTGTGACCCCAATAACCTGCGTATTGGTATTATTTCCTCCCGCAGTTACCTGTGCGCGGCGAGACACTTGTGGTGCAACATAGGCAATTGTTGTAACATGAGGGGAAGTCTGAATTGCTTTTGCATCATCATACGTAAGACTCGTTGCTCCCCCTGCTGCTCCTCTAATTCCTGCGGTTGCAATACTTCCGGGATTAATTGTAAGAAGATTAGATCCTAAAGATTGAATTTGAGACGCAATTGCCTGTTGACTTGCCTGTCCTAAGGAAATAAGAGCAATCACACTACCTATACCAATAACAATACCTAAAACTGCAAGGCCCGTACGCAGCTTATTCACTGTTAATGTCTGTATACTTTCTGTAATTAGTTCTAAAACTTCTTGCATACTGTTTACCATCTATCTAATGGTGTGCTATTTTTTGCTGCTTATTATCTGCGTCATCAATAATCTTTCCATCTTTCATAGAAATTATCCGTTTGCTATGTGCTGCTATGTCTGGCTCATGAGTAATCATGACAATTGTATGTCCTTCTGCATTAATTTTTTGAAAGATTGCCATAACTTCCTCGGCCTGAGCAGATGCGATATTTCCGGTTGGCTCGTCTGCCAATAATAGCGATGGATTCATAACCAATGCCCGTGCTATAGCAACACGCTGCTGCTGTCCACCGGAAATTTGATTGGACGTATGATTGATTCGACTGCTTAGTCCGACCATTTCAATGTATTTTGTTGCTATTTTTTTCCGCTCTTCCAGTGGGATACCACCATATCGCATAGGCAACATAACGTTTTGCAAAATAGTAGTTCGGGGTAGAAGATTGAAGGCTTGGAAAATAAAACCAATTTTTCTATTTCGAATATCTGCTAATTCGTCGTCAGATAATTTTTCTACGTTTTCTCCATCGAGTACATACCTTCCTTTGGTTGGTGTATCCAGCGCGCCAAGAATATGCATAAGGGTAGACTTACCACTTCCCGACGGCCCCATAATGGCAACAAACTCGCCTTTCGTAATAGAAAAAGAAACATCACTCAACGCAACTGTTTCCATTGCTTCGGTACGGTATATTTTGGAGATATGGCTCACCTGTATAATTGATTTTTGCGTCATTCAATTTCCAACGGCCCGGCCTGCGCCACCGCCGCCTCCTGTTCGGATAAATGTTGCATTTCCTCCGCCAAATCCGCCACGGAGCCCGCCGCCGAATGGAGATGTTGAAGATGTAGTTGTTGTGGGTGCAATAGTCCCAGTAATAATTGTTTGTCCCTCAGTGAGTCCTGACACAATCTCTGTTTGGGTATCAGAAGACTCCCCGACTGTTACATCCACATTTACTGGCTTATTATTTTCTAGTACTCGGACTGTTGCCTGTCCCCCATTTGTTTGGACTGCACTTGATGGAACAAGTAAAACGTCTGGCCTAACGAGGATAATAATATTTGCTGTTGCACTCATATTGGGTAAAATGTCATCATTTGGACCATCCAATACAATAGTTGCTGGATAACTTGTTACTCCACTACTAACACTTCCTGTTGTATTAATGCCCAATACTTTTCCTGTGAATGTCTTATTGGGAAATGCATCAAAGGTTACTGTTGCTTTTTGTCCAGCTTTTACTTTTGTTGCATCAATTTCTGAAAGCGTAATACCAATAACAGGATTGCCATCTGATTTTATTGACGCGACGGTTTGCGAAGAGACTGTTGTCGTAGAGGTAGGAGCGGTAATTTGCATACCAGGCGTTATGGTGAGATCAATTATTGTTCCAGATATCGGTGCAACAATTTCTCCAGAAAGCTGCTGATACGAAAGCCATGCACTGGTTACATTTGACTCCGCTGCTGCAATGACTTGTTGCTGATTTTTATAATTGTTTTCCGCAGCAAGCCAGGTTGCATTTTCTTCTATGTATACTGGGTCATTCTGTTGGTCTATAGATGGATTTATTACCCCACGGTCTTTGACAAATGCTTGATTTGCCTGAAAAAGAGTTGCTTGAAGTGTATTCATTTGGTTTTGGGCAGAGGCCAAAGTGTTTTTTGCAGAGAGATAACTTGCCCATGCTGCTGCCTGCTTTTGTTGGCTAGTCGTATCAAGGGCAACTTTTGCAATAACCTGTCCTGCCTCAACTCTGTCTCCTGTTGCAACGTCTACTTCTGTTACTACACCACTTCCGCCAGTTGTTACTGGTTGTCTATTCGCAACAGCAACTGCTCCAGACTCACTTACAGAAACAACCAACGTGTCTCGTGTTACTTGTGCTGTCTGATACTGTTGAGTATTTGATTTTGATGCAAAAAATCGCATGTACCCAATATATCCAGCAACAACTAGGACGACGATGCATACTATTTTTACTACACTGGGAGCTGAGGAAATCTTGGCAATACTACTTTTAATAAGATTCATATTTTTATGCTAGAGTCATTGTCTGAGATTCAGCTGAAAGATTATTTCTCTGCTGTCGGAAATGTAACCAATACTGTTGTTCCCTGCCTGCCGGCAGGCAGGCTTTTTGCCTGATTACTGGAAATGGCAATCGTCCCATTATGCATTTTCATAATTCTTTGTGCAATAGAGAGACCCAATCCATACCCTGGTACATCTGATTTGGAGCGTGATTTATTTACCCGATAAAATCTATCAAAAAGGTGCGGGAGGTCTTGTTGGGAAATACCTATTCCTTTATCTTGCACAATAACAGAAACCATACCATTATCTTTTTCTGCGTAGATTTTAATCGCGCTCTTGGATGGACTGTATTTTATTGCATTATCCAAAACAATAACCAACACCTCCACAACAGAAGAAAAAATACCTTTAATATATACATCTTGTGTAGTATTTTTAATTGTTATGTGTTTTGCTTTTGCCATGGTAGCAACAGTTTTTAATGCACTACTCATTGCATCATTAAGTGATACTGAATCCAAAGACACGATTTCCTGATCGCTGGATAATTCCAAAAGCCTATCGGATAACGTCTGCAGCGCAACAACATCCTCCAAGTTGCTTTCCAAAAGTTTTTTTGCCTCTGTAATGGATAGTGTCTTACTTCGCAGTGCTACTTCTATTTCTGTACGAAGCGATGTAAGAGGAGTCCGCAACTCATGCGATGCATCAGTAACAAATTGGTTTTGCTCATCTACCATTTTTTTAATTGGCTTTAAGGTAAGGCCAGCTAAGAAATAGCCTAGCAGTGAAGATACAAGAAAAATAATACTATTAATACCAATAAGGCTTACTAATACGCGTGATTTTGCATCATCAACATCTGCAGACTCTAATGGACCTGGAAGCTTCTGCCAAAAAACATTTCTAGAATCTATATTAACTGGATGCTCTATGCGAAACCTCTGAATACGAAGAATTCTATCAAATTCATGATTAGATCCTGTGTAAATAAAAACACTAAACGCAATACTGATAGTCATAATAATCAGTAAATACCACAGGGTTAATTTTATTCTTGCGTTATAAAACATACTTATTCTTCTATCTTATATCCAAATCCTCTTACGGTTTTGATAAGATTTTTTTCTTTTGGAAAAGGCTTGTCAATTTTATTTCGCAAGTATCCAATAAATACTTCTATTGTGTTGGGTAAAATATTTGTGTCATAATTCCAGACATGTTGAATGATTTGCTCTTTTTTAACAATAGTATTTACATGCCTAAGTAAATATTCTAAAAGAGCAAACTCTTTTGCAGAAAGGGAAATTTTCTTACCACTCCGCGTTACTTCATACGAGACAGTATCCAACGATAATGTGTCTACCGTATATCTTGTAGATGCAAGTTGCTGGGGTCTTCGAAGCAGCGCATGGACACGAGCTAATAATTCTTCGAATGCAAAAGGCTTTGTAAGATAGTCATCTGCTCCAGATTGTAATCCTTCGACTCTATCGCTTATTTGTCCTTTTGCTGTAAGAAGAAGAATAGGTGTATGTTTTCCACTTTTGCGAAGTTTTTTACAAATAGTGAGTCCATCCATCTTAGGAAGAAGTCTGTCAAGAATAATAAGATTATATCCATCTTCTGTTGCCATATCGTATCCTGTGGCACCATCATAGGCAACATCTACAGTAAAATGCTCTTGTATTAATCCTACTCTAATGGCATTCGCAATTTTATGCTCATCTTCTACAAGAAGAATTTTCATCCCTGGAGTATAGCAAGATTTGCTGAAGATTTCCTGAAAAGGATTTATTACAGCTGCGTTGCTTTCTCCCAATCTTCGGAAAAATCTTGGTTTAATTGTCCAATACTATCTTGTTGTGACAGTATGATTCCTACCTCACGGTTACTATCCATACTTTGCGTTGTAAAATTTATAGATCCAATGTATGCTTTTTTATCGTCTACGAGAATAAGTTTTGCATGAATATATGGAATTTTTAAAGTCTTTACCAAAATGCCACTTTGCTGTAGAAGTACCATTGCTTTTTTATTTGCAGAAATTTGAGAAATGCTTGGGATAATAAGTCTAATAATAACGGTGTTTGCTTTACTCTTAAGTAAATGAATAATATCTGGATCATCAACAACTTCCATTTCTATATCTATGTTTTTTGTACTGGAAGAAAGAAGGGCAGATAATTTCTCCCGGGATGAATTGGGACTTACAACAAGGTTATCATTTGTTTGAGAAAAGCTCGTCCTATTCCAATCTGCATCAAAAATCTTTTTTATTTCCAAGATGTCTACGCTATTTGCGTCTACAACATCAAATTCTCTATTTTTTGTAAATGAGCTTGTTGTAAGATTTTGATTAAGAATAAAAACCTCGCTATTGTCTACAACAATTGTTTTTTCATGAGTAAGAGAATATGCAGGATTTGTCCATTGCATATGCACACAAGAATTATCAAAGGCTTGCTTACTTTTTTGATTTACATTTCCCCCGCCAAATGGATGCTCTTCAAGCATTACCCGTACCACAACCCCTCTTTGACATGCAGCAAAAAGACTCGCAACAACATCTTTATCCGACAATAAATACACTTCCATATCCACTTCTTTTGTTGACATATTGATTGCAGAAACAATTGGATCTTTTCCTGCAACAGGCTCTTCAAAAAGAAAAAGGTTGGTAGAAACCCCTAAGACAGGTGTTGGTCGTGTGTGATGAAGATGAGTAAAGAAAAATGCAGAGTAAACAAGAAGCAGAGCAATAAGAAGAAATGATCGCTTTCTTAGAAAACTCACGATAGATTTATGCAGCCTGAGAGCCATTCGCCCGGTTAAGATAACGCCGCTGTGTAGCTAATGCCTCTGATTGTCTTGTTCCAAGATCATGGCGTCCCTGTTCATCTCTCATTAAAGCAGCATGATCCCTTTTTCCTCTCTGCGTAAGATCATCTAATTGTGCGTCAATTACTTGTGCTTCCCATTTTCCTCTGCGCTCAAGCTCGTCAACGTAATTCATTATTTATTGTTTTATAATATGCCAGACACCGCCAACTCCATCTCCTGTTATGTCCCCAACTTTTGTATCTTTTGCATAGTAATACAAAGGCATTCCTCTCCAGGCAAATTGCTTAGATCCATCGGTACGAGTAACAAGAGTAATATTCTCAGGAAGACTTCCTTGTGCTTCTGCACCAGATATATAAGGAGGCCATGCTGTTGCACACGCATTGTAACAATTGCTTACTCCTTGCGTGTCTTTATCGAATGTATACAATGTCATTCCTGCGAAATCTGCCATGTACGCTCCCTTTTCGGAATCTGTTTTGGTTACGTAAATATTACTGGTTGGAATAGTGGCAATGGTTGGGGACACTGCAACTGTTGGAGTAGGTACCTGAGCCTTTGGACTAAAAAGAGCTTTTATTTGAAATCGAAAGAAATACGCAACAACAATAAGAAGGACTACCAGAAGAAGAAACCAAAGCTTTTTCATGCTTAGTAGTATATAAGCACAGCAAAAAATGTTTGTCAATTAGCTATCGTCTTAGAGATACATCTGCAAGACAAAGATAATGATCTGCACTGCCCCTTTGCACATCTGCATTATCTAGCTGAAAATGTCGTGAAAAAAGAATATGGTCTTGCTGACCTTTCTCTGGCGTTGTTGAGCGAGAAAATGCATCTGTATATCCACCTTTCTCAAATACATCTGGTAATAATGTCTGTAAATTCGCATAATTAAAATCTCCTGCAATAACCGTTGGTCTATTCGAAAGTGATAAGAAAAAATCACTAATTGCCCTTCTATATTCTTCAAATTCTGACTCTGCAAAGTCTCTCTCAAAATAATGGAATGGATGTAAGTGAGTATTAACAACTTGTACTTTTTGTCCTTCATGGTCAACCTCCACCACATGAAATCCTGTCGGGTTAAATGGAGTCCATACATCTCCATTCGGTCTTGTTATGGAAAGGTTAAGATGAGGTAATGTATAAAATTGGCCTTGCTCTATAGGAGACGCACTAACCGTTGCAAGGGAAAGGTGCTGGTCTGGTTGAATATGAGAATTGTCGTAAGGAATAGGCTTTGTTGTATGAAACCCTAATGTATTTGCAATACTTTCTGCTTGAGATATTCCGCCAACTTTTGGTGTATGCACTTCTTGGAGTACCGCAATATCTGGCCTTGCTCTTCCTAAATTTTGTGTAAAATATGACAAATTCTCTTTTCCATATCCATACGGCAATGCTTCTGGATGATGGCCAAGATACGTCCTACCCCCCGCAATATTCCAAGTAGCTATTCTCATTTTTCCTACGCCGGCATTATCCGGATCAGGTTATAAGGGTCGTCCCGCCATGGCGGGACCTCTCAGCCTGTAATCAAGCTCCCCTGTGGCTGTATTGTAGCATGCATCAAGGGAAAAATGAAGCTATTCTATTGGGTCTGATTCTGCTTTTTCTTTTCTGGCAAGAAGAATAAAAGGAATTGCTGCTGCTTGAAAAAGTGAAGAAACCGCATATGATGCAGGGTATCCAAAAACATCTGCTACTTTACCAAGAAGTGGCTGAATAACAATTCCTCCGCTAGAGCCCATAAGAGAATCAAATGACAATACTGTTGCCCGTTGTGCAGATGGAATAAGACCATTTACAAATGCTTGACGAATTGGTGAGATAGCAGCAGAGAGTAAACCCCATATAAAGATAAGCAACAATGCAAGCCAAAAATTATGAGCAAAAGACACAACAAGAAGAATTACTGTTGCAATACTCACCCCACTTACAATTGTTGTTGTACGTCTTGTAAAGAATTTACGCATATGAGGAGCAGCAAATCCACCTGCAATTTGTGCTGCTGCAGCAATTGCAGCAACAAGTCCTGCTATACCATATGCCTTTTCATTTCCATACAATTTGAGAAGGAATGGCTGTAGAGCATAAAAAATATAAAAGCTTACCCCAGAAATAAAAGGTGCTGCAATCATAAGCCATCTCACAGGAGGATTTTTTAATCCATATTGGACAGAGTTAGAAAAAATATTCTGAATATCTTTTAATGGATGCTGTGTTTTTTGAGGAGTAAATCCCAAATCCTTCATAAGGAAAAATGCAGTCGCAAAGTTAATACCAAGAACCCCAGCACGTAAAATATATGGCACACCAAGATTGGTCATTTGCGCAATAATTCCTCCACCTAAAGACCCTGCCAACATTGCGACACCTCCAACAATTTGTCCTTTTGCAAAAACACCATCCAGACTTCCAGTAAAATTTGTTGCATGTAATGCATCGACCAACCATGCTTCGAGTGCACCTGAGAAAAAGGTAAATCCAAGCCCTAAGAGCATACTTGATGCTGCCCAACCCCAGAAAGGTCCATGGATATACCACATATATAAATAGAGTAATGTCGATGCTGCAAGCGTAATGGTACCGAGCAAATAGGACATTCGTCTTCCAAATCTATCGGCAACAATTCCTGTGGGAATTTCAAAAAGCACCTGGCCCAAAGTAAAAAAAGCGTTAGCTGCAAATGCTTGAAAATTAGATAATCCTGCATCCAGTAAAAATATGGTATTTATTCCCCAAATAAAAGATGCTGCTAAGGTATTTCCTAGAATAAGAAAAAGGTAAATATTCTGGATGCTTTGAGGTTTGCGAAAAATATTCATTCTAAAGTATGTATTGAGAGTAAGAAACTCGGGAATCTTTGTCAACTATGAAAACACTTTACTCAGGAAGTATATGACTATCATAAATAAAGTGAGCTATTTCGTTATTAATAAAATCAATTCCTGCAAAAGATGGATGAATATGATCTGTCTGACTAATATAGAGAATATTTCCATCTCCATCGGGTGTAAGTGATGCATCATAGATATCGATGAGTGGAATGTTGTGAGTCTTTGCAAAATTCATATGATTTTGTATAAAGGTACTTCTTTCTTCTGCTTCTGCTATTCTATCGGATAATGCACCGGTTTTTTCTTCGAGTGCATATGTCTCTTTATTGGGAGCAATTGTTGCAACGAAAATAATCGCTGTATTGGGGTAATGGTTGGTAAGAGTTGTCATAATTTTCTGTAAAGCATCTGTTTGCTTTTGTAGTCCTTCAGCTCGTGGAAATTGAGACAATGGATTGTACCCGTAGGATTCAATAAGAATCATATCAACATGACGTGATAATAAAGGGTCTAGAGTAACATCGCCAGTAGTTATTTTTTTAGTCATCTGGTCATTCATTTGTAAAATATTAGTAGCTCCTTGTGCATAATTATCTATAAGAATTCTCTGATGACCTGATGTAGACTGAAACATCGCATTCAGCTGCTCGCTTAATTTTCCTCCATGCACACCAAGCGCTGCAGTCATAGAATCTCCAACCATAGCAATTGTGTAGTAGTCTTTTTTTGCAATGGTTGGGAGATGATAACTGCTAAATTGTGGCCCTGGAATTGGCGTAAGAGTTGGAATATGAATTGTTTGAAATATGGTATTTGTTTTGGTGGGAAAAAAATAAAATCCAATAGAAAGAATTATTGCAAGAAGACCAATCCCAAATATTCTTTCTAATAGTATTCTTTTTACTCCCATCGTATTTACTCTTGTGGCTTATATATTAACAAAACATTCCCATTTTTAAATTCCTTTGTACCAAGAAGCTGTAAGGAAAGCTTGCTTTTTATACCTTTAAAAAGAGGCGTACCGCTGCCAATAACAACAGGATTTACCATGATTCTCAATTCATCCAGAAGTCCCATTTCTAAAAGCGTCACGCATAAATTATTACTCCCATACACTGCTATATCTTTGCTAGATTCCTCTTTTAATTTTTGTATTTCTTCTGTAACAACATCTTTCATTAATCTCACATTTTTCCAGTATTCTGTCTCTTCAACTTTCTCCAATGATCTTGAAAAAACAATCTTTGGTGTTGTATTCATTAAATTCGCAACGACAGGATCATC
Organism: Candidatus Eiseniibacteriota bacterium; assembly: GCA_035631115.1. Lineage (GTDB taxonomy): Bacteria > Patescibacteriota > Microgenomatia > Levybacterales > UBA12049 > DASQJJ01. The sequence continues at coordinate 36,020 of DASQJJ010000079.1, read as the reverse complement.
TTCGCGCGCATTCACTGTCGGCCAATAATCTTTCATGACATCGTATGTCGTATGTCCAAAAAGAAGGGTGCCAACATTTTTTGTTTGCTCTATCGCATAATCATTAAATTCGCTGTCTACATTATGCCAGGACAAATCATGATTTGGTCCCTCTATATATCCATCCAGACTAACCATCATAAAAAGGAATAATTTTCTTCCGCCAGAGGTGGATTTCGCTTCGCTCAACATATTACTGAATCTTACTTAAGTCTTTATTAACGAATATAACTCCAAATGCGAGGAGCTCTTCTTTGTGTGACGCACTCTCATCTATTGGATTCCAAATATAAATTTTCTTTCCTAAATAAAATGACAGACCTATCTCCATAAGAACATTTGCACCAATATATCCTTGTATGCCATTTTTCTCCCCATTAATAACTAAAATTGCATTCCCTTTAGCAATATTTTTAAAATTGGCTTGGATAAACTCTCCTTTTTGCTGATAACTAAATGTTCCTTTAAAATGAGAAACCTCAAAATCATTTTGCTTTTTCATAAGCTTGGCAGAAACAGGAAGCTCAACCTCCCACCCTTTTTTCTCTAATTTTTCTCCAACTTCCACTAACTCTTTGTAGAAATTCATGCTGGCACAAAGGAAAATTGTTTTCGTTCTGCCGGACTTCGATTTACTTTGCATAATAGTAAAAGTAGTATACACTACTTTATTTTTGCCAATATCTCATCCATTCTTTCGTATGACTCTTCCATTCCTTTTTTCTGACCAGATGCAATCATGCCATCTCTATCTTGTACCGATTGAAATACTTGCTGAATTTTTAGCTTAGTCCGACCCTCAGGTAATTCTTCGTATCTGGATGTTTCTAAAATAACATGTCCTTTTTCGGGTAAACCTTCCCATTCAAAAGTATCAATAACTCTTTCTGGCGATAATACTTCGTGATAGACACCATGAAATCCAAAATCTTGCCCATTGGCATGATGAATAAATCGCCATTGTCCGCCTGACTTGATGTCTGCTTTATCGATAGTTGTTGTATATTCTTTTGGTCCCCACCATTGCACAATATATTCTGGATCGGTTGTTACTTTAAAAACCAATTCCCGTGGTGCATCAAATTCACGCTCTATCCAAATTTCCTGTTTTCCTGGCTCCGCTGTTACTTTTGTTTCATGTTTACTCATATTTTCACCTCACTTTCTCAGTATATACTTATTTTCTTTTCTTCATTTCCTTTTTTAACACAGTATCCAATTTGTCAAATTTACCATTCCACATTTGTCGATACTTTTCAAGCCAACCATCTAATGCTTTGAATGGCTGAGGTTTTAGTCGATAAAAGCGCTGCTGCGCCAAAGGCTCTACTTCTACAATTCCTGCATCTGCAAGAATACGTAAGTGCTTACTTACTTGGGGTTGATTAAGGTGGAGTCTGTCGACAATATCATTAACAGATCTCGGACCTTTATATAAAAGCTCTACAATATCCAATCTATTTGGTTGGGCTAATGTTTGCAACGTCTGTGGATTCATATTTTATATATACACCTAAAGGCATATTCCTGTCAATGCATATAATAGGGGATAAAGATTATTTATTGTAATATCTTGTTGATTGGTAATTTACAAAGCGTATTAATTCGGTTACAAAATATGCGAGTAATGCATACGCCAAAACAGCCACTATCGCCGATATATCTAATACAAATCCACCTCTGAGTACTGGTGAAGGAAAAATATTATGAAAAGGAAATAATAGCGTATTACTTATGTCATACACCCAGGCTACAAATGGCGTGGATACATTCGCTGCAAATAATTCTAAAACAATCCGCACCATGAGGATGGCTTGAATAATTCCGAAGACAAGATCTATAAGAAAAAGTAATAGTCTTGCTGTATACATATCTTTCTTAGTTGTAGATGAAGATTATTCTAACAGTGTAAGGAAAGTGTAATAAATCCGTAATGTCTTTTTATTTCTATTCTTTAGAAAGATTTTCTTTTACCTGTTGTACATATGTTCGCTTATCTTTCTTCAGAGAATCACTTGTATATTCTGAAAAGAGATTTACATGGAAATGCCAAACGTCTTGGCCACCAGCTGGCTCATTATGCTGATACACAGATGTACCTTGTCCAGTTGCTATTGCTCTAGTTGCCTTGGCAACTCTTTTTACCACACCATACACGCTGCATAAGAGCGTCTCTGAAATGTCATATATATTTTCTCCATGCTCCTTAGGAACAACAATAATATGACTGGAATTATTTTCCCACCATGTAGGGGCCAAGAATACCATTGTTTCTGAATCTTGATACACAATATCTTCTCGTTTGTTTTGAGGCGTCTCTCGTCCTTTTGCCAATTCACAAAATGGACAAGTGTAATTCTTTGGCTTATGGTTATACATAAAAAAATTATAGCAGAATTGGGAGGCACCGCCTGGCACCTCCCATGTAGTTTTTTCTAGCCTGAAAGGTACCTATTCCATTCCTGGCATTGGCATCATTTCATGAACCTCAACGGTTGCACCTTCTCTTTCAAGATGTGGACTCATTTTTGCGGCCTTTAATGCGCCGTCTAAGTCCTCTGCCTGGATAACAGTATAGGCAACAAATTTAACATTTCCTGGCATTTCGCCTTCTTTTGTCACAGTCATTGCATTACCAAGTGGCATACCTTTATCAACTATATTGTCTCCTACTTGCTTAAACCACTCAACCCAAGCATTCATACCTTCTTTCATTTCCTCTGGAGTTGCATTTTGCATTTGCTCTCGTACTTCTGTTGGAGCAGTGTATAACAATAAAAATTTCTTCATATATTCTCACCTCCTTTCCTTATACAATAATCAGTATATCAAAAGTGGTGAAATTACTTATTAATAACTTTTTCCCCCCGGAGCGCTCCCACCAGTATTAGTACCAGATCCATTGCTATTTGGTATATTTACTTGTGTTGCTCCTCCATTACTACTTCCACCCCGTATGTAGGGTAGACCGAAAATAATGAAAAGAATAACAGCTAAAAGTAGAATTACCATAGCAACAAAAAATCCTGCATTATTTGATGTATCAACAGGGGACCCTGTTACAACAGTTGCCATATATCAATCACTTATTAGTGACACATTTCACCTCCTTTCATTTCATCTTTTCTAGATTTATATTCGAGATTTCATAATACGCGAACCCATTTGCATATGCATTTTTTGAAGAATGCTATTCTTAGAGATGGCATAAAAAATAACTCCCAAACATGCCATGACAACATAGATAAAGCTTATAAAAGAGAGGCCTATGTCGGGCAACCCATGTTGGACAATAGATACTAATCCTGCGAAAAATGCCATACCAATGGTCGATCTATACTTTGGCTTATTTTTCAATTTTCGATTTTCTGAGATACATGTCTTGTGGAAAAATGCAGCAAAAAATACCCATATTATTACATCGAAAAGAAAAAATAAAAAATGCCAATTCATTTCTCATGAATTGTCCCAGAATAATATTGTATTTAGATAAGCGAACTGTAAGAATTTATTAAGTTTCTAATAGAATTTATTTTTCGTCAGATTGAAAAGCCCACAGGACTCCAAATTTATCTACTAAATCACCGTATGTTCCAAAAAATGCAGGTTGCAGGGGCTGTCTTACTTTTCCTCCTACGGCTAATTTATCAAAAAAATCTTTTAATTGCTCTAAAGACCCTCCGTTAATGGTGAGTGTGATATTATCTCCATTATGTAATTCTCCTCCCATCATTAAGTCGGATGCCATAAGCACGATACCATCTGATTTAAGCATGGAGTGCATAACCCAATCTTTTTTATCGGGCATTTTGTCTTTCATTGGACTGTCTCCTACTTTATTTATTTCTAATTCTCCTCCAAGACAAGATTTGTAAAATTCCATTGCCTCGGCGCAATTGCCATCAAAAGAAAGGTATGGTGTAAGTTGTGTCATAGGTATTATTGTTGATTTGTTTGATTAAATTTAGCAACAACAGGCTTAAGAAGATACTTGCTTCCTGCTTTAATCACAGAATTTTCTGCATCAAAATCCATTGAGAGTGTTGTAGTTTTGGAAGAATCAATTGTAAATGGCTCAACAACCCGAACAATATTTGCTTTCCCAGGAATCGTCAAGTCAACTTTTGTCCCATTGGTAAGTGTTGCAGTAGCAGTCTTTATGTATAGCCTTACTTCTGTATAAAAACCATTTGCTAATTTAGTAAGACCAAGACTGGCAAATGCTTTTGTTTTGGCAAGTTGAACCAAATCAACAGTCTGCGTACCGCCAATGTTAAGTGTTTCCCATTTATCAACATTCTGATTGTCATTACCGTTGTCATTTCGTGGTCCAGGAGTACTACTTGGCTTTCCTGTAACATGCGTTGGTGTTATTTGATTTTTGGCACCAGGAACACCAAGACGGGCTAAATGCACCTCTACTTTTGTTACTACAAGAGTAAGTGCGGTTACCGCTTGTGGACCACCTGGATTGTTGTCTGCACCTGGGGTACCGCTTGGCTTATGATTTTCAGTGTCTTCTGTATGCGTAGGAACCACTGTTAGGGTTGGGGTTGCATGAGCTGTTGGCAAGGCAACTGTAGTAATAGTAACACTTGGTCTTTTGCCTTGCTCTGGATCCGTAACTTGAAAATTAAGAGACCCCAAATAGGCTGCAGGTAATGTATTGGAAAAATTTCTCTCCCATGTTGCAGGCCCCATGGTACCATCTGGATTATTCGTCTTGTCTATCTCTCCTGCGGTATTTAGGTCGTTAAAAAGGGAAGCATGCTGTTGAAGCTCGGTGTTTTGCCTAACAGCTAGTGCTCCAGCAACAACACCTACTACAAGAAGAACGAGAACACCTAATGCAAATTTCTTATTCACTCATTGCATAGTAGTAAAATATTTTTTTGTTGTCAAATAATTTTCTTTTACTTATTTCTTGCGCTGTTTTTACTATTTATTAATTCTTTTAAAGAATACTTATAGTATATGGCATTAATACGATGGAACCCATGGAGCATAGATAGATTTTTTGGAGATGATTGGGATTTTCCAACACTTCCTGGCTTATCTCACCTTGCTGGACAAGGACTTAACCTGTATGAAACAGAGGACGAAATTGTTGCCAAGGCTGCACTACCTGGAATACCCGAAGACAATATAGATGTAACCGTTGATGAAGGAATTGTAAGGATTGTTGGATCAGTTGAAAAAGATGAGGAAAAAGGAAAACGAAGAAATTTTATGACTACTCTTTCTTCCTCTTACAACTATACTTTTCGGCTACCTCCAGGCATAATTACAGATCAAGAACCAATCAGCGTTCTAGAGGACGGAATCCTTACCATGAGATTTACTAAATTGAAAAAAGCACCCCCAAAAAAATTAAAAATCACAAAGAGAAGTAAAGAAAAATCCCATTAGATACTATTCCAATTTATCTAATGGATTAAAAGAAAGGAGGAATATGTATTGGATAACAGGAATCATAGGACTGATTTTTGTTGTGGCACCATATATTTTTGGATATAGTGGCAACATTGCTGCATTATGGACCAGTATGGCTGTTGGAGGTATAACCCTTATTGTTTCTATTGTTGAAGGGTTACAAGCAGATAGGCAGCTATGGGAATATTGGATAGCAGGAATTCTTGGAATTGTTGCTATTTTTGCACCATTTATATTTGGGTTTAGCAATTTTACTAGTGCGGTATGGTCAAGTATTACATTGGGAGTATTGCTAGTACTTTTTGCCGGAACAAAACTTTTTTCAGGCCAAGAAAGACATAGGGCACACCTCACATAACACAAACAGTATTGGAGAGAAAGGTGTTGTATGATTTTTAAAGACAGGTTGGAGGCAGGAAGATTACTTGCAGAAATACTTCTGCGATATAAAAGTAAAAAGCCAATTGTTCTTGGTCTTCCTCGAGGAGGAGTTGTCGTTGCAAGTCAGGTTGCTCGCACACTGGTAACTCCCTTGCGTGTTGTTATGGCAAAAAAAATTACTACACCCGCAAATCCAGAATTTAGTATAGGTGCTTTAAGTGAGAGAAATATACAAATTCTTGATTTTTCTTCTGTAAAGCGTTTGGGAATTTCTCAAGAAGAACTCGAATCTGCCATACGGCAAAAAAAGAAAGAATTAAAAAATCAAATAAAACTCTACAGGAAAAAAGAAAAAAATATATCTTATAAAGGAAAAGTTATTATTCTTGTTGATGACGGATTGGCAACCGGAATGACAGCACGAGCAGCAATCATGGCACTTAAAAAAGAAAAGCCTCGTCAAATTATTTTTGCATCTCCTGTCTGTGCACCAGATACCGCACGGGAGTTTGAAAAAATTGTTGATACAGTACTCTGTCTTATACGACCAGTTGGATTTTTATCTGTAGGAGAATGGTATGGTCATTTTGAGCAAGTAGCAGATGCAACGGTTATAGACACACTCAATAAATCTAGATTATCTATTCCCTTTAATTTATCCTCTTAAAAGAAGGATGCCTGCAAATATTGCCATGCCAAAATCTTCTATAAGTGTTATTTTTGTTAATGGAACTTTTAAAAATGTTCCCAGGCATGCACATTGAAACTTTTCATGTCGGGCCAATTTTATTGCAACACCCAATCCGCTAAATACCATAACCACAAGTTCGACAATAAGTAGTACACGAGATGTTGATATAAGAATCATTGCCAATCCAAAAAATAGTTCTATGAAAGGATATACGTATCCATACCCAAACCATTTTTTCGCTAATAGATCATATGTTGCATATCCTTCTGCAAATCCTTTCACATCCATTAATTTGAATGCTGAGAAGGTAAGAAAAAATCCAATCATGAAATAAGAAAGAGATTTGGAAAGAAGAAAACTTCCCATTTGAAAATCTTTATACGATAAGATTATTGTTATAAGAAGTAAAAGCTTAAAAATAACGAGAAGCGGAATATAATTCTTCCACGTAGTTTTTTTAGTGCTTTGAACAGCATTCTTTATGGAGCTTTCTAAAACAAGCTTCATACCACATGTTGGGCAATTGCCTGGCTTTTCTTGCCTTATGTCTGGATGCATGGGACAGATGTACATAAAGACAGTATAGCAAACAAGATTACATCCTTAAGAATTTCATAAGCTCGTAAATAACAAATGCTGGCCAGATAAGTGCTTTGAGAAAGCCTACTACACCAAGCCAGAATGTTGGAGCATGTTGCACATTATAAATAAGTGCACCAATAAATCCGAGACCATACACCGCACCTCCCATATTGTTACCATGTTTCATAATCTCATCATACATGTACATATAGTATAGTATCAATGATGGGTATCACACGGTGATATAATGAAAAAATTATATGCAGACAGATATAACAAAAAAGCTTGATACCTTTTTTTCCTCCTACCCATCACAAACATTTTCCAAAGGGACTGTTATTCTTCAAGCAGGAGAAGGCCCAACAGGAATTTTCTACATAACCGAAGGGATTGTCCGGAATTATTGGATTTCGCAGGAAGGTACAGAAGTTACATTAAATATGTACAAGCCTCATTCCTTTCTTCCTATGTCATGGGCAATTGGAGAAGTAAAAAATACCAGCTTCTATGAAGCAATGACGCCTGTTGTTGGGAAAAAAGCTCCAAAGGAAGTGTTTTTGCAATTTCTCAAAGGTAATCCCGAGGTTATGTATGATTTACTCCGAAGAATATATGTTGGTATGGAAGGTCTATGGATGCATATTGAGTCACTCACCACTGGAGACTCTTCCACAAAGCTCACAACTTCCCTCGTAATTCTAGCAAAACGTTTTGGGATACAGGTAGAAAATTCAACAGTGGTACAACTAAAAATGAACGAAAAAGACATTGCAAATTATGCAGGCATAACAAGAGAAACAGCAAGCAGAGAATTGCAAAAGTTAAAAAAAGAAAATCTTGTGTCTTTTGAGAAGGGTACTATTACACTCCATACACTTGGCTCCTTAGAGGAAAAACTGCTTCGTTAAAATTAGGGTATTGCATTGGAGAAAATACCTGTCTATGCTAAATAAAGCAGTGATACTAATCACAGCATGGAGTACAAAAACTCGCTTAGATTAACATATGAGTAAAAATTCAGTAGTCCAAATCCCTGAACCATCATTGTCTCGTTTTCTTTTTGCAGATTGTCGATTTGCCTGGGTATGGCTTATCCTTCGAGTCTATGTTGGCTGGGAATGGCTTACTGCAGGATATGAAAAAGTAACAAGCCCTGTATGGGTTGGTCCCAAAGCAGGAGTCGCAATTACTGGATTTCTTATGGGTGCCCTTCAAAAAACCCAAGGCGAACATCCAAGCGTTGCAGGTTGGTATGGGTGGTTTATTCATTCTGTTGCTCTCCCTAACGCAGCAACATTTTCCTACCTCGTAGCATTTGGTGAATTATTTGTAGGAGTTGGACTTATTCTTGGACTTTTTACCGGACTCGCAGCATTCTTTGGTGGATTTATGAATATGAATTATCTCTTTGCCGGTACCATAAGCACCAATCCTCTTATGTTTCTTATAGAATTATTCTTAATTCTTGCATGGAGAATTGGCGGATGGTATGGACTAGACAGATGGCTTCTTCCACTTTTAGGTACCCCATGGCAACCTGGTAAAATATTCGGTAAGAAATAACTTTCTTGACATCTTCATCCCTCTCGGAGTACGATATTTGTATCCATGGACGAAACTACTTCTTCATCAACTACTAATGGCTACGGAAAAAGACCTCTCTGGCAATGGATTCTTCTGTATATTGTCATTGGCGCTCTTATATATGGACTTGTCTATTATTTTGTTTTTGCAAATAAAGGTGGATACCCAGTAGGACCAACTGTATCTCCAACCTCTTCGACTACGACAGTTAGTCCAACAGCAATGGAAGCAAGTCCTTCCTCATCTGTCACGCAGCAGCGAAATGCAGTTACGCTTACACAAAATGGCTTTTCGCCTTCTGTAGTAACCATAAAAGTAGGCCAAACAGTTACATGGACTAATAAAAGCGGGGCAACAGCAACTGTTAATTCAGACCCACATCCAACACACACTGCATATCCTCCTCTTAATTTAGGAAGCTTTACCGATGGAGGTACTCTTTCTCTTACCTTTACAAAAGCAGGTACCTATGGATACCATAACCACTTCAACCCCGGCGAAAAAGGAACAATCATTGTCCAATAGTATGGATAAGAGGAAACTCCTTACTTTTTCTCTTCGATGTAGTATTGCAAGCGTATTCCTGTATGCAGCCATAGCAGCAACTTTTCAGCCAGATAATTGGATTGGGTATATTCCACAAGCAATAAGGAATATATTTCCTGCAAATATTCTTCTCATGGGATTTTCTTTATACCAATTAGTCTTGGCATTGTGGATTCTTACTGGATGGAAGTCAGTATTCAGTGCATCTCTTGCTGCGCTAACACTTCTTGTAATTATTCTTACTAATATATCTCAGACAGATATTTTATTTCGTGACTTTGCTATTTTCTTTGCTGCTATTGCACTACTTTTTAATTCTTTATAAAAATCTTGTCTGCAAAATGTCATATATTTGTTCTAGGTCATTGACATGCATATGCAAATATAGTTGAGTTAAGATAGGGGGAATTTGCACCTCTCTTTTAATATTGGAATACTGCCCTATGATAACATTTATTGGTATCTCACAAAAAGATTCCGAGGTAATTTTGTACTACCTTCAAAAAGAAGGAGACAATACATTTTTTAAAGCCGTTGGGAGCGAAAATGGATTTGAATTTACTCCAGAAAATGGTAGCTCGTATGTATTTGCATTTGACGAAAAGCAAAAAGAAGAACAAAAATTTAATTGGAATAGTTTTCGAGTAGCAAAGCAAAAATATGAATATCTTCTTACATACAAGCGTCAATCGGAAAAAAATGGTCTATTATTTGGCGCACTTTCCAATGATTTAGTTGTCTGGAATGAAATTGGAAAAATTAATACCATTACGGAAACAGCTGCAATTATCCCTGAGTATCAACATAACGAAAAATATGTCATGTACACCGGAGAAAAAGATATTCGAATTGCTTATTCAGAAGACTTAACGCATTGGGACTTACAAAACGATGTACTTCTTGCTCCACGTAAAGATTTCTTTGACGATAGCGACCTAGAAGTAGCAAATGCATACGAAATACACAATAATATTCTCCTTATTTATTATGTTAAAAAACAAAAAGAAGGAAAAACACATTTTCTTGTCGGCGCTGCTTATTTTGATAAAAATAATCCCTCTCAACTCCTTTGGCGATCTGACGAGCCTTTGTATGAATCTTCGAAAGAATTAGACGAAGACGCGGCATATCCACTGGGCTCCGCAATTGTTAAAAAACAATTAATTTTATATTGGAAAGTAAAAGAGAATACACTTTTTTGTCTGAGTTGTCCTATTCCTGTAATTACCGAGGTTGCTAAAAAGAAAGTATTTAATTTCCTTGTTAAGAAATCTCAAAATAATCCAATTATTACACCTCGTCCACATGTCCCTTGGGAATCTCGTGCAACATTTAATACAGCAGCTATTTATGAGGATGGAAAAGTCCATTTCTTATACAGAGCACTTGGGGATACAGATTTATCTGTCTTGGGCTATGCAACAAGCAAAGACGGCATAACTATAGATGAAAGATCTGATGTGCCAGCATACATTCCCCGCGAACCATTTGAAACCCCAGGAAATCATGCGTTCTCGTCCATTGCTCAGCATTTTATGTCTGGGGGAGGATATGGAGGCATTGAGGACCCACGAATTACCAGAGTTGAGGACAGAGTGTATCTCACATATGTTGCTTTTGACGGCGCAACCCCACCTCGAGCAGCCATGTCTAGTATTCACATTGATGACTTTCTCAAACAAGACTGGGAAAAATGGGATAAGGCAAAGCTTATCTCGGCCCCAGGTATGGTAAATAAAAGTGCTGTTGTCTTACCTCGACGAGTACGAGGAAAATATGTTGTTATGCATAGAATCTATCCTAATATTCTTGTTGATTATGTAGACGATTTGGAATTTAATAATTATCTTCAGGGACAGTATTTTATTCCTCCGCGAAAGAATTTTTGGGATAGTAAAAAAGTCGGAGCCGGAGCTCCTCCAATAGAAACAAAAGATGGATGGCTACTTATCTACCAATCAGTTGGATATCAAGACTCAAGCAGATACAAAATCGGCGCAATGATGTTGGATATAAATCATCCAGAAAAAGTCTTGTACCGCACACATATGCCAATTATTGAGCCTGTTGAGTCTTATGAAAACGATGGGTTTAAAGCTGGTGTTGTGTATCCATGCGGTGCAGTTATTATGAAAGATACGCTACATATCTATTATGGTGGTGCAGATACGGTTGTATGTGCAGCAACTGCAGACGTGAATACATTTCTTCGAGAGATGAAACAAAATCGAGAACCAAAGCTACATTTTATGCAAAGTCCAAATTTTAATTAATGTATACTAAAGTATGGCAACATTAACGCGTATTCCAGAGAATCCTATCCTTTCTCCAAATCCTGACCACGAATGGGAACACGACGGTGCTTTTAATGGATGTGTCGCCTATGTTGATGGCACCTACCACATGGTATACCGCGCACTTTCTTCAACCACACAGCACGAAGGTATTTCCATGAAACTATCAACCATTGGATATGCAAAAAGTGTTGATGGTGTCCATTTTACCGAAGCAAGACAAATTATTGTACCTACTGAAGACTGGGAAAAATATGGTTGTGAAGACCCCCGAATTACCTACATGGATGGGAAATTTTATATTTTCTATACTGCCCTTTCTGTCTATCCATTTGCAGCCTATGGTATAAAACTTGCTGTTGCCATAACCATAGATTTCCAAAATTTCGACAAGCATCCTGTTACAAATTTTAATTCTAAGGCAATGGGTCTTTTCCCAGAAAAAATTGACGGAAAATTAGCTGCGCTTCTTACTATTAATACCGACTTACCTCCTGCAAAAATCGCACTTGCTATTTTTGACAAGCCTGAAGATATGTGGTCTGACCATTACTGGACGAATTGGTACGACAATGCAAACGAAAAAATTATCCACCTTCTTCGAGATGCCCGTGATCAAGTAGAGCTAGGCGCACCGCCAATCAAAACAGATAGCGGCTGGCTTGTTATTTATTCGTATATTAAAAATTACATGAGTAACGATAAAATTTTTGGCATCGAAGCAGTACTCTTGGATATACGTGATCCTCGAAAAGTTATTGGTAGGACAACGCTTCCCATGCTTACCCCCGAAGAAAAATACGAACTAGAAGGAGATGTCCCACGAGTAATTTTCCCTTCTGGGGCAGTAGTAAAACAAGATAGATTATATGTGTATTACGGTGCAGCAGATACCCGAGTTGCTCTTGCCTCTATGCATTTGGCATCACTCCTCGACGAGATACGACCAGTAGATAATGTCCCATTAGCACCCGAAACAGACGGAAAAAAATTCATTCGATTTGAAGGAAATCCTCTTATTAAGCCTCTTCCTGAATTTGATTGGGAAAAAATGGGCACATTTAATCCTGCCGCTATTTATGAAGGCGGAAAATTCCATATTTTATATCGCGCACAATCATCCGATGGCACATCTACTGTTGGCTATGCAAGTAGCACCGATGGATTTCATATAGACAAACGCCTTTCCGAACCTATCTATACTCCTCGAGAAGGATTTGAATTAAAGTCTCATCCATCCGGCAATTCAGGATGTGAGGACCCAAGAATTACAAAAATCGATGAAAGACTCTACATGACCTATACCGCGTATGATGGCACCAATCCGCCTCGAGTTGCACTCACATCTATTTCTCTACAGGATTTTTTGAGTGAAAAATGGGAATGGGAAAAACCCAAGCTTATCTCACCTCCAGGAGTAGATGATAAAGATGCGTGCATTGTAAAACGGGTAAAAGGAGATGGATATATTGCATTCCATCGTCTTGGAGACGCCATGTGGGTTGATTTCTTAAGGGATTTGGATTTTCCGGAAAAAAAATACTTAACAGGAGGCATTATTGCACAAGCGAGAAAAGATAAATGGGACAATGTAAAAGTAGGCATCGCAGCGCCTCCACTAGAAACAGAGAAGGGCTGGATCCTTTTGTATCATGGAGTAAGTCAACCTGGGTTTATTTATAAAGTTGGGGCAATGTTACTTGACTATGACGATCCAAAGAAAATTCTTGGTCGAACCGACGAACCCATTTTTGAGCCGGAAGAACAGTACGAGTTGGAAGGAATTGTTCCTAATGTTGTTTTTCCTTGCGGAGCAGCAATAAAAGACGGAGTCATTTATATGTATTACGGTGGAGCAGATACAGTACTTGGTGTTGCTACAATGTCTGTATCAGCCCTTCTTGATATTCTTCTTAAAGAGTGATTATGGAAACATACGACGTATTAACTGTTGGTGATGCAAGCTTGGATGCTTTTTTAGGTATTAATGAGAATAATGAGAAAGCTCGAGTAAATCCAGAGACAAAAGAGTTATGCTTTAAGCATGGAGAAAAAATCTCCGTAGAACATACGTATTTTTCTGTTGGTGGGAATGCAGCAAATGTTGCTGTTGGCGTGTCACGTCTTGGACTAAAGGCAAGTATCGCTGCAGAAATAGGAGACGATGAGTTTGCATTAAAAATTAATAATGTGTTAGCCAAAGAACAGGTTGATAGAAGCTTTCTTCGTACAGCTCATGGACAACAATCATCTTTTAGCGTTGCAATAAATTTTAAGGGAGACAGAACACTTTTCTCAGAACATCTCAATCGTCCTCATGAATTCACCTATGGCCACGCAAAAATAAAATGGATGTATCTCACAAGCCTTGGTATGGAATGGGAAAATGCATACGAAAAAGCAATTACGTATGTTGAGGAAGATAAAGCGCAATTAGCATTCAATCCAGGAACGCTGCAGTTGCGAAAGAAATCTCCTATTGTTGAAAAAGCAATCTCGATTGCTTCTGTCTTAATTGTGAATAAAGAAGAGGCACAAAAAATAATTACTGAATATGCAGGAAAGCAAAATCCACCAGATGATATAAAAGAAATTCTCACAATTGTTATGGATTTGGGCCCTAAGATTGTTGTTATTACCGATGGAAAAAATGGGTCGTATGCACTTGATAGTGAAAAGAATTTTTATCATAAAGGTATTCTAGACTCAAAGCCCGTAGAGCGTACCGGCGCAGGAGATGCGTATTCTTCTGGCTTTTTAGCTGCAATAGTGTACAATCTTACTACTCAGGAAGCGATGCAGTGGGGATCTGAAAATGCAACAGGGGTAGTTGGAAAGATAGGAGCACAAGCAGGACTTCTCACAAAAAAAGAAATGGAGGAAAAAGTACACCATGACTATAGATGAAATAAAGAAAAACTGTCAAAGAGCAAGACAACTTTTTGAGCGTTCAAGAGCTGAGCATTTTGCCGTTGGTGCATTTAATGTAGATAATCAAGAAACCCTCATTGCCATTTGTAATGCTGCAAAAAAATTAAATTCTCCTGTACTTGTTGAAGTTAGCCAGGGAGAAGTAGATGCGATAGGACTAGATAATCTTAGGGATATGGTTGATAATTACAAAAAAGACATGGGTCTTGAAATGTATATCAACCTAGACCATAGTCCTTCTGTTGAAGCAGCAAAAAAAGGCATTGATGCAGGCTTTGAATGTATTCATATTGATTTTTCCCAAGCCAAGCATGATGCAACAGATGAAGAAATCATTGCAGCAACAAAAGAGGTTGTTGCATATGCCAAAACAACCGGTGCGCTTGTTGAAAGTGAACCACATTATTTTGGAGGAGGGAGTAATGTCTTTAAAGATACCATTGACTATGAGGTAATTAGAAAAACATTTAGCACACCAGAAGGTGCAAAAGCGTTTGTTGATGCAACTGGTGTTGATACCTTTGCAGCAGCAATTGGCAATTTACATGGTAAATATCCAGTACCAAAGCAGTTAGACTTAGAATTACTCAAGAAAATCCGCGAAGCACTTACCTGCAATATTAGTCTTCATGGAGGAAGTGATACGCCTCTTCATTTCTTTGAAGAAGCAGCAAAAATAGGCGTAAGTAAAATTAATATCAACTCAGATATGCGATATGCATACAGAACAGAGCTTGAAAAAGAGCTTCATGACAATCCCAACGAATATGCTGTAGTAAAACTAGAACCACCTATTATTGAAGCTGTAGAAACAGTTGTTGAAGATAAAATTCATGCGTTTGGTTCTGCAGGAAAAGCCCAAATTTAGTTACTAGTTATTAGTTAATAGTTACTAGTTTGCTATACTTATAGCATGACTATTGTAAGATACCTCCTTATTTTTCTTTTTCTTTATTCTTTATTC
This sequence comes from Candidatus Eiseniibacteriota bacterium, assembly GCA_035631115.1. Taxonomy (GTDB): domain Bacteria; phylum Patescibacteriota; class Microgenomatia; order Levybacterales; family UBA12049; genus DASQJJ01. Next base: position 20,575 of record DASQJJ010000079.1, on the reverse strand, counting down.
ATTTTTCCTAGGAATACCTTTGCTCAAACAACTGCCGACACGCCACCAGCAAATACTGGAGGCACCTCTCAAGGAGTCGAGGGAGCTGCAACACTAGGCGTTGCACAAATGGTTATTGTCAAAGATGCAAATATTAAAGACGGAAGTGTCCTTTCTTCCACAGATAAAGGAGCAGTATTATCGACAAATCCCTACGACTCACAAGTTATCGGTGTTGTCTCTCGAGATGCAGGAATCATTTTAAGCTCAGGAAGTGGAAATAGTGTCCCAGTTATTGCAAATGGAACAGTGTATGTATTGGTATCTACCCAACAAGGTCCAATTAAAAAACAGGATGTACTCGCAACATCGACAATACCAGGAGTTGCTGTGAGTGCGGTAAAATCAGGATATGTGTTGGGGTATGCACTGGAAGATTATACAGAGCGGGACCCAAAAAAAATTGGCAAGATAGCAGTAAATTTAAGTCTCCATTACTATAATTCCAAATCTACATTTTTTGGAACCCTTACTGATATTTTCAAACTTGCCATTTTACCAACAAAGGATTCGCCTGCTCCTATTTTTAAATATATTGTCGCAGCAGTTGTGGTACTTGGGTCGTTTGCTTTAGGATTTGTAAGCTTTGGCCGAACAGCTGCCAAAGGTGTTGAGGCACTCGGACGCAATCCATCTGCATCTGCAACCATTCATTTAGGCATTATTTTTAATGTGGGCATTGTAATAACAATTATTTTAGTTGGCCTTACGGTTGCTTTCCTTATCTTACGATTATAGCTTCTTTGGGCGTGGCGTATGTTACAATAGATATATGCTGCTCACACTGTCCATACTTGCTACTCTTGCGTGCATTTTTATCTTTCTTGCATATTCATTTATTTCTCTCAGGTCCCGCGAAAAACAAGTAGAAAAGAAAGAAAATGCTATCGACTCCAATTATCACCATGTAGTCGATGATGCATTAAGTAAAGAAAGAAAAATTCTAGACGATGCAACGCAGGAAGCAGACCAGATAATAACAGGCGCGCAGTATCTTACTCACAATTCCAAAGAAGAGGTACACGATGCTATTCGAAGTTTGGTTGCAGATATTCAAAAAGAGGGAGCAACTATTGCACATACATTTACCTCTGAATATACAAATTCACTTAATACGCTATCTGGGCAGTCCTTAGCACAATTCCAAACCATTATGACAACGCTTGAGTCAGGGCTAAAAAAGCAAATTCAAGACTTTCATCAGTCACTGCTTCCCCAAGTAGAAAAAGAATTACAAGAATATAAGAAAGCTCGAATGCAGCAAATCGACGCAGCAGTCGTTACCATTGTCCAAAAAGCATCTCAAGAAATTTTTAACAAATCACTTCCTCTTGCAGATCATCAAAATATTGTTATTGAATCACTTGAAAAAGCTAAAAAGGAAGGGGTATTTGACTAATGGAAACCATTGATTTATCAGATTTTTTTATTACAAAAGCAGAAGCAAATGCATTCTCGCAACATCTCACAAAAATTTTTGACACCATATATACTGCACATTTTGATTTGGAAAAATCTCTTATGCAAGAATTAGGAATGCAAAAAAAAGAAGCTTTAATAAAACTATTAAGAGAAAATAAAGTGCAAGATTCGTCTATCCCTGCACTTCAAGAGTTTTTAAAAAAGATTCAGGACAGCATTGCAACACTGCCACTTGTCACTCTTACGATAGCTTTCGAGCCAACCAACGAAACACTAAAAGCATTTTCGCAGTGGTTTTTATTTACTCTTAAAAAGCAAGTTATCTTTGATATTCATGTCGACACATCTCTTGTTGCAGGAGCAACAATTACTGCAAATGGAAAATTTAAAGACTACTCCCTTAAAGCACTCTTTGAAAAAACAATAGAAGAAAAACCACCCATACAGCAACAGACAGCAACTCCTACGCTTCATCAGAGCACAGAGCATGTCACCCTTGGGAGGTAAAGATGGATGCATTTAATCAACTACTACAGAAAACCGGAGAATATGGCGTTGTTAGCCAGGTAAGTCATCCTATTGTTTTTATTGATGGCCTCCCCATGGTTAAGACTCATGAAGTGATTCTTTTTGAAACAGGACAAAAAGGAGAAGTTTTTAGCATTACCAGAGGAAAAGTTGAGGCAAGAAATTTTTCTCATGACCCAGTGAGAGTTGGCACAAGAGTTACCCGAACAGACCAACTACTATCTGTACCTGTTGGTAAAGAGCTCTTGGGCCACACAATTAATCCACTTGGCGAGCCACTGGACCCAGCTGTTGTATTTACTCCGCCAAAAGAGATGCGGGATGTTGAGTCAAAATTTATTGGTATTGCAGGAAGACAAAAAATCACCAAACCGCTTCTTACAGGAATTTCCCTTGTAGATCTTATGGTTCCTCTTGGAATGGGACAACGGGAGCTTATCATCGGGGATAGAAAAACAGGAAAAACATCCCTTCTTATGACAACAATTAAAAAACAGGCATATGAAGGAGTTATTGCAATTTATGCTGCTATTGCAAAGAAAAAAAGTGATATTAAAAGACTTCAGGAATTTTTTGAGCAGGAAAAAATTATGGGAAATATGATTATTGTTGCAACAAGCTCTTACGACTCACCGAGTCTTATCTACCAAACCCCATATGCTGCAATGGCAATTGCGGAGTATTTTCGAGATGAGGGAATTCCAACACTAGTAATTCTTGACGATTTATCAACGCATGCAAAATTCTACCGCGAGCTTTCTCTTCTTGCGAGACGATTTCCAGGGAGAGATTCCTATCCTGGAGACATTTTCTATACCCACTCGCGTCTCTTAGAAAGAGCAGGAAATTTTAAACATCCAAAAGTAGGGGAAGTATCTATTACCTGTCTTCCTGTTATTGAAATAGTCGAGGGTGACTTTACAGGATATATTGCTACCAATGTTATGGGTATTACCGACGGCCATATTTACTTGGATACCAACATTTACTACCAAGGCATGCGACCTGCGGTGAATGTCCCTTTATCTGTTACTCGTGTTGGAAGACAGACCTTGGATAAGTTATCTCGGGAAATAAATAAAGATCTTTCCGCATTTTTGGCTCAATTCACTAAGCTGCAAAATATTTCTCACTTCGGGCAGGAATTGACAGCAGATGTTAAAAAAAAGCTTAATCAGGGAGACCTTGTTAATAAATTCTTTAACCAGCCATACCAATTGACTGTCCCAAAATCTGTACAGCTTATTATTATCTCAATGATCTTCCAAGATCTTATCCAAACAAAAGAAGACTTGGATAATATGAAAGCCGGTCTTATTTCTGCCTCATACGACCGAGGTCACCAGAAAACTCTTTTTGATATTTCTAATACAAAAGACATAAAAGAATTTTATGCCAATGTTGTTACCAATAAAGATGTGCTGCTTGCCTTTGCAAGAAAAACAGAAGCAACGGACACTGTTCAGAACCCGGCTTCGCCAGCATCATCTGCAACAACTGTACCAGTTCAACCTCAAGTCCAATCTACCCAACCTGCTACGGCAACACAACCTGTCCAAACAGCACAAGCAGCGCCTGTTCAACCACCGACCCAAGCACCAGCCCCTGTTCAGGATGAACAAAAAGAACAACCAGCAGCTCCACCACCTGTTCCAACAGCGACAGTTGAACCAACAGAAAAGACGGTAGATAATAAATAAAGGGTGTTCCAACCTCACCCTAGCCCTCTCCTAAAAGGAGAGGGTGAATAAGGTAAAAGTTATATGGCACAGAAAAAATTAGTCCTTGAAGATTTAGACGCACTGAATACAATCAAAGACTTAGCAGAAAGCTATGAGGAGATTGCTGTTATTCGTATGCAAAAAATTAAAGATTCTGTCCTTAAGACAAGAGATTTCTTAGCGGGAATTTCCGATGTCTTTGTCGACTTAAAGTCATCATACACAAGAGAGGTGAAAGACCTTATGGCAAGGATTAAAAAAGGAGAAAAAACCTTACTGTCTGGACTTCAGAAAAATGGAAAAACACTTCTAGTATATCTATCTTCTAATGGAAGATTATATGGAGCAGTTACCCAAAAGACATATCATTTATTTATACAGGACTTACGAAAACCCGAACATGCCAACTCTGAGATTTCTATTATCGGCAGTGCAGGAAAAGAAATGTTTGAAAATTCAGAAGATAAAAGACCATTTGATTATTTTGAAATTCCAGATACCAGTGTTGGGGTAGAGCATATTAAGCAGCTTATGCAAAAATTCTTACAATTCGAAAAGGTCTATATATATTATGGAAAATTTGGAAATGTCATCAAGCAAACTCCAATTTCAACAAGTATTACTGGCGAGGATATTTTCGAGACAGAGGTGCCAGCAACTGTTGCCCGGGAGGACAAATTTATCTTTGAGCCAACACTCGAAAAGATTTTTCATTTTTTCGAGACCCAAATTATGGCAAATCTTTTTAGTCAGACGCTTCTGGAAAATCAACTAGCACGTCATGCATCTCGTGTGAATGCAATGGAAGAAGCACTCATTCATATTGAGGAAGAAACCAAAAAACTCAACCAGATTACCAGAAGACTGAAGCACTTAACACAGAATAAAAAGCAATTAGAGACGATTTCTGGTGTTATTTCGTTACTTGAATAGTGTAAAAAGCATTGAATTCTTTAATTGTTCAATAAAATGAATTAGGTATAAATTACAAATATATTTATACATACATAAAATATTAAAAATATATGGTAACAGGTAAGGTAATCAGCATAAAAGGACAAATCATAGAAGTTGAGTTTTTGGAGGAAAAACCTGCAATTTATGACGTTTTGATTCTTCAAGATGATGAAGGAGTAAAGATGGAAGTATACACATCTGCTTCTCCTACAAGTTTTTTCTGTCTTGCACTGACAAGCTTTCCAACACTGCACCACGGCTCGACAGTTGTAAGTACCGGACAGCCTATTAAGTTACCGGTAGGTCCAGAGCTTTTAGGAAGAGTTGTTGATACACTAGGAAATTCACAAGATGGACTCGGAGATATAAAAGCAAAAGAGCAGCGTCCCATGATTTCTAAAGGCGTTAGTTTTGCAAATGTAAATATTCCCCAAAAACCACTCGAGACAGGTATTAAAGTTATTGATTTTTTTACCCCTATTGTTAAGGGAGGGAAGGTGGGACTCTTTGGAGGAGCAGGCGTTGGTAAAACAGTTATTATTTCTGAAATTATTCATAATTTGGTTATCTTAAATCCGGAAAAAAATGTGTCTGTTTTTACCGGCGTTGGCGAGCGCACCCGTGAAGGAGAAGAGCTTTTTGCAACACTTCTAGAAAGTAAAGTTATGCAAAGCGTTAGTCTTATTTATGGAAGTATGGGAGAAAATCCTGCATTAAGATTTCGTACCGCATTTACAGGCGTTACTATGGCCGAGTATTACCGTGATGTTATGGGAAAAGATGTCTTATTTTTTATTGACAACATTTTCCGTTTTGCACAATCAGGATACGAGTTATCAACGCTTATGAATGCTATTCCATCTGAAGGAGGATACCAATCAACACTTACATCGGAAATGGCATCGTTTCATGAAAGACTTGTCTCCACACACACGAATGCCATAACAACCTTTGAAGCAATTTATGTTCCTGCCGACGACCTTACCGATAGTGGTGTTCAGGCAATCTTTCCATACCTTGACTCCAACCTTATTCTCTCTCGTACTGTCTACCAAGAGGGAAGATTCCCAGCAATCGATATTTTATCTTCCAACTCATCGGCCCTTAACCCCGATACTGTAGGGGACTTACATTACCAAACAGCAGTGGATGCGCAAGCACTTTTAAAAAGAGCAGTTGCACTGGATCGTATTGTGTCTCTTATTGGAGAGTCAGAATTATCTGCAGATGACCAAACGGTCTATAAGAGAGCAAAGATGTTAAAAAATTTTATGAGTCAAAATTTTACCGTTGTAGAAACACAGACAGAGAAAAAGGGAGTCTTTGTATCTGTTAAAGATACTGTTGCCGATGTAAAGGCAATACTGGACGGAAAGGTAGATATCCTTGCTCCAGAGGATTTTTTGTATATTGGGACGCTAAAAGATGTCGAACAAAAAATGTTAACGGTTAAGGCAGAAAAGGATAAAGAGATAGCACAACTTAGTACGCAGACTGCATCAAACGCATCTCCAACAGCTCCTGCGCCGGATACAAACCAACCTACAGACACTACAAAAAAGGGCGATAAAAATTCAGATCAAAAGCCAGCAGAACCTTCACAAGAGCCTGCGAAGGATGAAAAGAAACCTGAAGATGAAAAAAAATAGACAATGAAACCAATACAAGTAAAAGTACGAGACGCAGAAAACATTATTTTTGAGGGTGAAACCGATAGAATAAGCTCATTCAATGAAGTTGGTAGATTTGATGTTTTTCCAATGCACGCGAATTTTATTTCTATTATAAATCAAGAACTTACTATCTTTAATAAAAATCAAAAAGTAAAAGAAGTAAAAGTAGAACAAGCAATATTAAAAATTAAGCAAGATGTGGCGACTGTTTTCCTTGGCATTGAATCACTCATTATTGACGAGGAAAAAGCTGTAGAGAAAGTGGAAAAAAACGCACTAAAGGATGGACAATAAGAATTAACGCGTCCTAGGGCATTCTACAGGCTTTGAGGCTAAATTCGCACGATTTCGTGCCTAATACACTAGCAAATGCCATACGTTTACCTAAAAATTACTCACGTGGCACAAATTGGCTCACAAGCCTTAACAACTCGTAATACTTCAAAGAGACTTCGCTAGAATACATATTCAATTGGACAATACATACCTTTATGAAAGGTAAACTAAAAAATTAAGGCTAAAATATGTCTTTTTTATAAGATATTTCTTTACAACCCCATAGTACATATGTATAAAGTCCTATATTGTATATATTGTCATAAAATAGGCCTTCTTTTTTGATACACTTTTTTATAAAAATATCTAGTATTTTTATAGTGTTTTCTTTAGGGCAATTTTTCATTTACTGTCTTTTTGTGCAAAAAATCTCTAAAAATCATAAAAATATTATGCCCTATCTGTATTACAGAAAATACTATTTGATGATAAAAAATATTCAATAATGATACTTTTGTAAGGTTTTTCATAGAGTTATGATTTTACATATATTAATTTAGATTGATATATCAATCTATTCTTTACGAAGTATGTGAAAAAAATAGTTATTGACTACTACTATTAAAAGCCTTTACAGTTAGATGTATCCTATTTTTGTTAGTATATTTTTGTTAAAAAAATAAATTATTCTAGGATATTAAAATATGGATTCATCTCGCCCAGTAGACCCTTCGAAATTATTAACATTACAAGAAACCGCAGTTGTACTGGCGGTTTCGGTTGATGTCTTACTGCGATGGAACGAACACCAAATTCTTAAACCTACAATTACGTCATCTGGCCAAATTGGATACACTCGAGACCAAATTGACCAATTCCTAAAAATTCAGCAGTCCCTGCGTACAACAAAAGTAGCCACAGAAAGACCCATGACCACACCAACAGAAGCTACCTCGCGTTTTACCAATTTTTCAACCACCATCGCAGACTCCCCTCTGCATCCTCAGGCTCATAACCCCACGGCATCTATTCGCTTTTTCTCTTCAGCCACGATTGTGGTGAGTGTTTTGACACTTGGAGTTTTAGCTCAGCAAGGACAATTCAATTCTCTTCTTAATCAGTACGAAAAAACATATCAAGAAAAATCAGTGAGTCAATCTAATGTGTTAGGCGCACAAACAAGCCAACTTCAATTCAACCTCCCCCAATCAACCACACAATCAGTGCAAATCAATAAAGACAGCCAAGCAGAATCAACAAGTGCATTTTCAGCAAAAACACCCAATGCTATTTTTGCCAACAAACAACAAAATAATGTTAGCAATCACACATACCAATCGCCAACAGCCTCTGTTGCAGGGGCTATAAAAACTCAGATTGCTCAAAAAAATCAAAATAAAGATGCCAACGATGTATCCACCTATGCCAACACGGCTGTGCAAAGCAATACTCCTAGCTCCCCTAATTCTCTTTTTGATTCTGGAGGTAACATTACTGGCAAAACAAATCAGTCAGATGTTTTGGCCATGAATATTTCCGGAGCAGGTCTATCACCCAATCCAGCGACAAATCCTGCTACTAATGACGCACGAAACCAACTTATTCTTATCGTTATAGCCTCATCTGGCATGACGCTTTTCCTTTTTAAAAAACCTAAGAAGCTATCCCCTGCAGCACACTCTAATAATCTAGATGTGCCTTCTCAGAAGTTTTTGGAAATTGATCAAAAAATGGATGGCACAGTTGTTGTGCGCTTTCAAGGAAGAGACTATAAAATTAGCAAGCCAGAGCTCCATAGTGATTCTGATAGATTTTTTGAAAGACTTATGGAGGTCGTTGGACCAGGAGTAAAAGAAATAGAGTACGACAATTACAACGACGATAAAATGAGGCTCTCTACCCCACTAAGTAGACTAGTAACGCGACTCGGATTTGTGGGAATAAAAAGAGATCTCTTCTTCCCCCGTACATCAAAACATAATGTGCTCTTTAGAAAATATATTACTCGAGAAGACTTAACAGGGATGAATCTTAACCCCGATCAAGTTACAAAAGATCTTCTTCAGTCATTTATTAATTAACATTTAGCCTCAGGTCTACACAGGTCTTTACAGGTCATTTTGTGCCTCACTTACACACAGGGTTTTCACGCATCATTTAAGATAGATTTGTGCCTGAAAAATATGAAAAATAGGGCACAATTTTTTCAAAACCCAATAACTATAACAATATGGATAAATCTGACTCAAGCCAAGCTCAAAAACTCATCTCGCTTCACGATGCTTCACAAATTCTAGGCGTGTCTACAGACGTACTTCTCAATTGGAATGAGCACCAAATCCTCAAACCGACTATCACTCAGAGTGGTGAAATTGGCTACACCCAAACCCAAATAAATCAATTTCTCAAAATACAGCAATCTCTCCAAACTGAAGTCTCCTCTGGACAGATAGCCCCAGACGCAGAATCCCAGGACACCGATTCTATGCAGTCTCGAAAAAGAAGTTTTATTCAAAACTTTTTTAGAATCGTTGGTGGCGAGTTTTATTACGACAGCTTTTCCAATGACTACTACGAATCTAAAGAGCAGCCACAGGTAAAGACTGCTAAAAAAAGACTCCCCTCTCCTCGAATTCTTTCTGTCTTGGTTGTGCTATGTGCACTGTTGAGCCTGGCTGCATTCACGCAAAAATCAAGAATAAGCTTTATGGTAGACGAGTATGAGCACACGTACCAAAAACAAACACAAGGCCAACAAGTCTTGGCTGCCGAAACAAGTAAGCTTCAAATAAGTGGCCACATTATCTTTGCACTTCCCGTACAACTCAAGGAAGATGTAACACTCAATAAAAATCTTCTGGTCGAAGGAACAAGTGTTTTTAAAGGCAATATTACTGCGCCAAATATTTTGTACGGTATAAAAGCAGGTACAGGTATCACAATTAGCAATGCAGCATCTCAAACGCCAACAATTTCCGTAGAGGGAATTGTTAATTCTTTTCAAGGTCAAACAGGCGATGTTACCCTCACGCCAGGATCGGATATTGCAATCGATGGAACTACCATTAGCGATGTCTCAACTCTTGCTACAGTTATTTCACGAGGTTCATGCGGTTCATGTGTTACAGATGCTATGGTTGCAAATAGCCTTACTCTGGATGCAGGAAGTAATATTGCAGGAGAAGCAATTACCTCTGGTGTTATTTCCCCAACTGTTGGAGGTACAGGATTAACCACATACAATACAGGTGACATATTGTATGGATCTGCATCAAATATTCTTGCCACACTTCCTGTCGGTACTCCTGGACAATTTTTAAGCATCAGTGCAAGTAATATTCCTGTTTGGGCAAATGTTGGAAATTTTGCTGTTGCAATAATCAAAAAAGATGATGTGGTTATCTCTTCCCCAACTAATACGCTTAATTTCTTTAGTGGTGACTTCAATCCAGTAGTTGGTCCTTCTGGACAGGTTAATTTTACGCTCAATCCAATACTCAATTCCGTTAACGGCGTTGTGAATAGCTTTACGGTTGGTGGAAATCTCACTGCAACAGGAGATGCAACCCTTGCAGGCGCAGCTGGATCAAGCACAACAATTGGCAATGCAACAGGCAATCTGATAATTACCTCCAATGGTTTACAAGTGTCTGCAGCAGGTGGCATCACCATTCCCAATACCCAAACCCTCACTGTTGGAACAATTGGACTCAGCGATGCAGGAGTAAGCAATCTTACTTCTGGTGCAAATCTGGTTGGCGTATTTGATAATTTTGTTAATTCCAGCTCAAATAACCTACAGCAAGTGTTAAAGGATTTGGATTCTTCTATTACTTCAGCAGGCGTTTCCCCTTTTACCATAGATACCGATGGCACATATGGTAATTTTATTCGTCCAACAACAATGTCTGATCATCTTGTATTGGGTGGGGATGGAACAGTAGCTGGATCCACTTTTTTCTTTAACGCAACAACAGGCGTATTAAATCTCGGAACAGATAATGCTGGCTCTGGAGGAAAAGATGGTGTCCTAACTCTTTTTTCCTCTGGAAATGGAGTGTCCGACCCTACCATCTCAGCGAGTGCATCGGGCAATCTTCTTATTTCCAATGGCAATGTCGGCATAGGCGCTAATGCAACAGACGTCGATGCAGACAATAATCCTTTCAAGCTGGAGGTTCATGGAAGTATTGGTCCAGATGTTGATGCAACATACGACTTAGGCTCCCCCACAAGGCAATATAGAAATTTATATCTTACTGGTCAAACAACATCTGGTGGAAATATAACAATTGCCAATGCTACCCCAGCAATTAATTTTATCGAAACAGACAATAGCAATTATCAGTTCTCACTTCAGACTGATAACTCTACATTTCTTATCAATAACGACACAACCGGTGCCGCAATCCTCTCTGCAAATGCTGCAGGAAATATTGACTTAGCCGGAGGAAGTGGAAGTACAGGCTGCACAATTACCAATGCAACTGGAGATATCAATTGTTCTGGAACTGGCACTTTCGGGACAGGACTGACAGTGACAACTGGAGCAGTGAATATTACCGGTACATCAGGAGCCATTAATGTAGCAGGCTTAGGTGCTTCTTCAATTAATACCGGAGGCAATAATCTTGTCATTACTTCTGGCAACTTTAATACCACCAACACAGGAATCAATAATACTGCAATTGGTCTATCAATGCCTTCAACTGCAGCATTTACAACACTCGCGGCCAACAGCACAGTTACCTTGACTGGCTTAGTATCTGCTTCAGGCACAACGCTTTGTCTTACCGGAGCAAATCAAGTTTCTACTTGTAGCGGAGGCGGTGGACTGCAAACCTCCTATGATATAGGCAACACAATCCTCACGACAACAGGCAGAAATATTGATCTTACCCTGTATGACAATATTGCCTCTGGTGGAGCAGCAACATCTTTTTCTTTAACAAATCAAGGCACTGCCCCAGCACTTGTCATTAATGACACAAATTCACAAATTAATAACTCAATTATTCTTGAGTCAAATGGCATAGCAAATCTTACGCTTGACGAATTGGGCAATGCAACAACTTCAGGAACAATTGTCACGACAAATGCCACGTCATCAACATCTCCTTCAAAAGGTGCAATTGTTGCTGCGGGCGGAGTCGGCGTTGGAGAAAATCTTACTGTTGGACAAATTGGTACATTTGGCGCTGGACTTACCGTCACAACTGGAGCAGTAAATATTACTGGCACATCTGGTACTCTTACCCTAGCAGGTTTGGGTGCATCATCAATTAGTACCGGAGGAAATACACTTACCTTTACTTCCAGTAATTTTAATACAACTGCAACAGGAATCAACAATACTGCGATAGGCGCAACAACCCCAAGTACAGGTGCATTTACTGTACTCTCCTCCACTGGAGATACAACTGTTTCTTCTGGAGCGGGTGCAAATACCGTAGTGGGTAATGCAACAGGTACATTTGCGCTTACGTCAACTGGCCTCAATGTGACAACAGGAGGTGCACTCACAGGCGTTTCTTCACTTGACACCATAGCAATCTCTCCAACAGCACTTACCTTTACCAGTACTGCACCAACTATTTCTGTAAGCACTCCTGCTACCAACATCAATATTGACGCAGGCACAACAGGTGCTGTAAATATTGCAGGAGCATCAACTGGCGATGTCAACCTAGCAGGAGGGTATACAAGTACCGGATGTACCGTGACAAATAGCAGTGGTGACCTGTTGTGTAGCGGAACAATAAGCAGCAATGGCAATATCTTAAGTAATCTTTTTCAGAGAAGTAATGGCGCACTTTCCCCAACCTTTAACACCGATGATTTACTCTTAGGTTCAACAGCAACATCTGCAGCGCGATTTGCATTCTCCAATGTAGCCTTCGGCATACCAACTGCTTCTTTGTCTGCTGGAATCACTGGCGCAACATATGTAACAGCAGATGGAACACTTGCAACAACCAATAGTCAACCTCTTATCCTTGGATCAAGTACCACTGGAGCAATCTCGCTTGGAGCAGATGCGACTGAAAGAGCAATTACTATTGGCAATACCACTGGAGCAACTGCGCTTAATTTGAATGCAGGAAGCGGCAACATTAATTTCTATTCTGCGTCTAATACCTTAACCAATGCAGGAAATCTTACATTGGCAGGCAGCGTACAAGCAGGAACGACTGGTACATTTGGTACTGGACTCACAGTAACAACAGGTGCAGTGAATATTACTGGCACCTCTGGTGCGTTGAGTCTAACAGGACTTACCGCTTCGTCAATTAATACAGGTGCTAACGCTCTTACTTTTACATCCAGTAATTTCAATACAACAGCTTCAGGCATCAATAGTACTGCCATAGGCGCAAACACCCCAAGTACTGGTGCATTTACCACTCTTTCGTCAACCGGGGACACAACCCTTTCATCTGGTGCTGGTGCAAATACCGTTGTTGGCAATGCAACCGGTACATTTGCACTTACTTCAACAGGGCTTAATGTGACAACGGGTGGAGTACTCACCGGTGTTGCAAGCATAGACAGTATTACTACATCTCCAACAGCACTTACCTTTACATCTACTGCTCCAAGTATTTCAGTAAGCACTCCTGCAACAAATATTTCGCTCGATGCAGGCACCACTGGAGTAGTAAATATTGCCGGCGTATCAACTGGAGATGTCAATATTGCTGGAGGTACAGGCAATACTGGCTGTACAGTCTATAACGCAACTGGTAATTTAGATTGTACCGGAACAATCACTAGTGGTGGCTCCGTACTCACCAATCTCTTCCAACGAAATAATGGCGCTCTCTCCCCCACCTTTATCACAGACGATCTTCTTCTGGGAGCAACATCGACGTCCAGTGCAAAATTTGCTTTTTATAATGTAGGAAGTGGCATTCCGACAGCATCTATCTCGGCCGGTATTGCTGGTGGTCTGTATCTCACGGCAGATGGAACACTTTCCACCACTGCAAATCAAGCATTAACCTTAGGAACCAGTACCACTGGCGCAATCAATGTTGGATCTGATGGCACCCCAAGAACTATTACTGTTGGCAATACAACTGGAGCAACTGCGCTTAATTTGAATGCAGGAAGCGGCAATATTAATTTCTACTCTGCGTCTAATACTCTTGATGCAAGCGGCAACCTTACGATAGCAGGAACTTTCACCAATAATGGAACCATCAACACTGATACACTGAGTGCGAGTGCCCTTACCTTCTCTGGAGCAAATCCAACCATCTCACCAAGTACAGTCAACACAGGACTCACGCTTCAGCAAAATGGAAACGGACAATTAACGCTTGGGTCAGCAACGGGGACAAATGTTGTTCAGGGGACCAACTTCGCAGTCAACAATTTGGGTGCCATAACAGCAGCAACAACAACCAACACCATTAATGGAGCAATTATAAATTCTTCAACGCAGACATTTGCATCACATCAAATTATTGATAGCGGTGTACTCACCTTAGCAACCAGTGCAAATGGCAATCTTACGCTCACGCCAAATGGAACAGGCCAAACGATACTTACCACAACACCAGTAAGTAGCGTTTTTGTTGGCTCATCAAGTAATACTCCTGCAATTCTATCTGTAAGTGGTGGTATTGGTAACAATGCAGCGCTTAATATAAATAATAATAACAATGGAGATCTTATTACAGCATCAAGTAGTGGCGTAACGAAATTTACTGTTAACAACGGTGGTGGCATTACCACTCCCAATTTTAGTGTGACCAGTGGCGGAGTTGCAACCTTAGGGACTGCAAACAGCACAACAGGACAGCTGGTTTTTACCAATTCGGCAGCAACCGGAACAACAACTTTCCAAGCAGGTAACCAAGGAGCAAGTAATATTACATATACCCTTCCAACGAGTGCACCTGCTGCCGATGGCTCTGTCCTTTCAGCACAAACAAATGGTATTTTGACATGGGCTGCTGCGTCATGTCCAACTTGTCTTGTTCAGGTCCCACCAACAACTTCACAGAATACTGTTACGCCAACTGCCAACAATACTGTTTCTTTAACACTTAATGGAACAACTGGTACAGGTACTCCACATATTTTTGATGTTGCCAACTCAAGCCAAGTAGTAAAGTCGTTCTTTGATGCAACGGGAGCGTTCAATACAACACTCGCAATAGTTGCACCAACGGCAACAAATACTATTAATGGATTAGTTATTGATGGAGCGGGTGGACTTTCAGGGACACTCACATCAATTACTCCATCTGGTGCATTTACTGTTGGGTCACAATCCCAAAATCTTACCTTGCAAGGCGCGGTTACCTCACTTACTTCAACAGATACTGGCGTTACCAACACTCTTACCTTTGCAACACCAGCATCGGGAAACAAAACCATAACTATTCCCAATGCAGATGGTACTGTTGCAGTATCAGCAAGTGGTGTTGTTACCTTAGATGCAAATGGCGACATTACCTGCCCTGATTGTTTGACAACTGGTACAGGAAATGGCAATGCAACAGGAGTCATTCTTGCACCAAGCTCTGCTCAGACTGATGCAACAACAAATAATTCAATCTTTATTAATAAGTCAGGTGTTGGAAGTCTTTTCAATCTTACGCAATCTTCTACACTGGGAGGTGCATATTCAACCAATGATGTGGTCTTTACTAGAAATCTCACTGGCGGAGTAAATGCAAAAGGTGGGAGTTTACTAAGCCTTTCTGATTCGTCTTCTGGTGCTGGTGCAAATACTGCAACAGGTATTCTTATTACAGAAGCAACTCCTGTTGCTAGTGCTCTGTACACAGGGAATTTTATTGATTTGCAGCGTGCAGATGTTGCAGGTGGCGGATTGGTATCCAAATTCTCAGTAAGTAGTATTGGAAATGTATTGGCATCCGGAACAATTAATGGTCTTACGATTACCAACAATGGTACCAATACATTAAATATTGCAGCTGGGAAAAGCTTTGTTGTTAATAATTCATTAACACTCAATGGGACAGATGCTACCTCATTCACTTTCCCAACAACAACAGGTGGCACTGTTATTACAAGCAATGCCCCCTCACAAAGTATTACCAGTGCACAAACATCTGGAACACTCCTCAGTCTTACTGGCACCTCTCTTACCAATACTGCAACTGGTGCAGCTATATTACTTTCCAATTCTTCTGGAGACCAAATTGGGTTGAGTATACAATTAACCGGAGCAACAACTGACACAACAAATGCACTTGTTGTCAACAATGGCATTGCGGATACAGCATCTATTTCTAAAGCAGGAAGCGCACAATTTATTGGAGTAAATTCAGGAATAGGACTACTCCAAGGAAGTGGTGGATTCACTCTTACTGGTGCAACAAATATCAATACTACTGGCACTGCTGCAACAAATATTGGGACAGGTGCAGGAAGTAATGTTACTCTTGGTAATGCAACTGGAACACTCACCCTTGGAGGATTTAGTACGGATAAAGGAATACTCTACACGAATGGTTCTGGTGTTGTTGCCCAAACTGCACAAGGAGCAGCAAATACTGTGCTTCATGGCAATGGAACTGGTGCTCCAACATTTAGTATTGTCGATTTGACTGCAGATGTTGGTGCTTCCCTTCTCCCTGTTACCAATGGCGGTACAGGACTTGCATCACTCACACTCAATGGTGTTGTTTTGGGAAATGGGTCGTCAACTGCAGTTGTCACAGCTGCTGGAAATGCATATGAAGTACTTCGCGTGCCAGCTGGAGGAGGTACTCCTGCATTCGGGTCAATTGATTTGTCTCAAGGCGCAGCCGTTACTGGTGTTTTGGGAATTGCAAATGGAGGTACAAATGCAAATGGTATTGGCTCTGCAGGATCTATTGCTTTCTCCAATTCCGGCACATCATACGGATTCTCGGGACAAGGAACAGCTGGTCAGGCATTATTATCTGGTGGAATAAATGCTCCAACCTGGACAACTGGGACACTTGCTCTCGGACAAAACTTTATAACTGCTGGTGCTTCTGCACTTACTCTTACAACGGGAGGCTCTCCAACAAACGCAACACTTCCGACCGGCAATATTACGCTTGCCGATTTAGAAAGCGCACAAACATTTAGTGGCGACAAAACATTCTCTCCAACAGGGACAAATAATATTTCCTTTAATATGGATTTTGATTCACCGCTGCTTCGCAATTTCTATTCTGCAACAGATACGAGTTCTGGATCTGCATACATTGTTAACAACTCGGCAACATCTGGAACTGTAGGAATTGTTGGAGAAAGTTATGCACTCGTTGGAACTGATAATGGAACTGGAGCAAATACAACAACAGGGATTAATTTTGAAGATGTTACTGCACATACCAATAATACCTTTGATGCAATTAATTTTGGCACAGGACTCACCAATTTCCTTAATTCATCTTCAATTAAGATTACTGGAGCTGGAGCAATTACTGGTGCAACTGGTGTTTCGACAACAACACTTAATACTAGCTCTACGGTAAACTTTGCCAATTTAAATAGTGGCGCGGGTTCTGCACTGTGTACAGATGGATCATTTAATTTGGTGTACTGTGTTGCTGGATCATCAACAGCAACGTTACAATCTGCGTATAATCTGGGTAATATTATTACCACTTCAAGCAATAAAAATGTTGAATTTTATCTTGCCAATTCAATTGTTGATTCTAATTTCTACATAGAAGAACAAGGAACTCCTGCATCAGGGTCTGCTGTCATTATTAACAATGCTAGTGGAACACCTAATACACTTTTAGCATTACAAAATAATAGAGATAATGTTTTGCTCGCTTCATCAAGCGGCACGTTGAGCCTTTTGGGAAATAATGCTGCAGATATTACAACCATAATGCCTGGATATTCACTGACTATCCAACCCATTGAAAATGCTCTTAACAGTGGAACAGGTGGGAATGTATTTGTAAGTGCAGGTAATGAAACAGGCACAACATCAACCGGTGGATCTATTACCATTAATGCAGGATCGGGTACATCAACCAATGGTGCTGTCAATATCGGCACCTCTAACACAAGCTATATTGCTCTTGGAGGTGTTGGAGTTAATACACAACTCCCTACTTTATCCAATGGTTCAGGAAGTGCACTGTGCCGCAACGCAATAACTGGGTATATTGTTGTTTGTAGTGCCGGATCGTCATCTGCAACTCTTCAATCTGCATACGATCAGGGTAATACAATTCTTACAACCGATAACCGGGATATTAACTTTACACTAGCAAATACTGCTGTTCCGTCTTCATTTATTGTTACGAATGAAGGAACAGCAACAACCTCTGCTGTTATTATCAACGATACAAATACTGCAATTAATAGTACGCTTTTTGCTATTGAGTCAGATGGATCAGTAAATCTTGGTATTGACGAGTTGGGAAATGCAACAACTTCAGGAAGTCTCACAACAACTGGTACTGGAACAATCACATCCGCTAACGGACTCACTGTCCAAGCAAATGGAGCAAATATAACAGGTGGTATCGCAAATAATGATGATGGTATTACCAATACTGGCTCTATAGCAGGTGCAACAGATATCTCTGCATCCGGCATACTCACTCTTTCTGGAGCTTCCCCTTTGACCTTCTCCAATACCAATCCTGTTGTTAGCTTGGCAACTGCAGGGAATAACGGCGTATTGACAATCAAAGACGCAGAAGTAATTCCGAATACATTACTTACTCTTACCGATGCAGGGACAACAGGCAACCTTTCAGTGACTGGAGACTTAAATGCATCCAATAATGTCAAAACAAATGGCACAACAAGAATCGATAATAATGGTAATTTAGTTAATATTCCAACCATTCAATCTGGCGCAATCACAACAACAGGACTTCTTACATTTAATGGCGTAGGACCAACAGATATTACAACAGGAGCAAATGAAGAATTAACGCTTGTTGCTAATGGTGCAGGCAAAATAAATCTTAATGATACCGTATTACTTGCAGACCCAACTGCTCTCACTCAAGGATCTTTAGCAATCTGTCGAAATATCAATGGAGAATTGGCAACATGTAGTGCAAATGCAACCGGTGTTACATTACAAGAAGCATATCAAGCTGGTAATACAATTGATGCAAATAATACCTATGGCTCTATTGCCTTTACTCTAGATGCAGGAAGTAATGCAGAATTTACTGCAACAAATAGTGGTTCTGCAACAAATACATTTAGTATTAACGATACCGACAGTGGTCCAACGCATACTGCACTTAATATCTTATCTGCAGGAGTTTCCAAATTAACTATTTCAGAATTAGGAACACTGACAACATCTGGAAATATTGCAACAACTGGGACTGGCACTATTACATCAGCAGGTGCACTTACTGTTTCATCTGGTGGTATTGCAAATAATGGCGGTGGCATTACTGGCGCTGGAGCAATCACTGGAGGGACAGGAATTACATCAAGTGGTACTATCTCATTCACAGGACTTGCAACAAATGGTGTTGTCTATACAACCGGCGGAACGGGTACGCTAAACACAGAAGCACAGTTGAGTAGCGCGCGCGGCGGAACAAGCGCAGATTTGTCTGGAGCAACACAAGGCAGTATCCCCTACTTCTCATCAACAGGTATTATGAGTGTTCTTCCACCAACAACTGCGGGATACGTTTTGGTTACCAATGGAGTAGGCGCAAATCCATCATGGACAAATCCTGCAGCACTTGGAACGAATTTTTGGAATGAAATAAATGGTGCTTTATCTCCAAAAAATATTACCGACGATTTGCTCTTAGGCGGCAATGCAACCTCTTCTGCAACGTTTGCATTTTATAATGTTGCGAGTGGAACACCAACTGCCTCTATTTCTGCCGGAGTAAATGGCGGCATATTCATTTCAGCTTCGGGTACTGTTGCAACCACTGCAAATCAAACCCTAACTCTTGGAAATAATACAACAGGAGCTATTAATTTCTTTAACACAAATAATCTTCTCACAAGTAGTGGCAACTTAACTATTGCAGGGAGTCTTACAAATAACGGCACCATTAATACTAATACATTCACTGCTTCTGCCCTTACCTTTAGTGGTGCAAATCCAACTATTTCTCCATCCACAACAAATACTGGATTAACTCTTCAGCAAAATGGTAATGGGACATTAACACTCGGAACAACAAATGGAACTAATGTTATTCAAGGAACTAATTTTGCCGTTACCAGCAGTGGAAATATTACCGCAGCAACTTCTGTAAACACAATTAATGGAATAATCATCAATAGTGGTGCAGTAAGTAATGTTTCCTCCCTTGATACTATTTCTGTCTCTGCAACTGCATTAGGCTTTGCAGGAACAGGTGCTATCACATCAGGTGCAGCAACTAATTTATCACTTACTTCTGGAACAAGTGGTACTGTCACTGTTGATTCAGGAACAACAGGAACAGTAAATCTTGGTACAGGAAATAATGCAAAGACCATAAATATTGGTACAGGAAATGCAGGAAATATAATTCATATTGGAGATAATAATACTGTTGCCGACACCATAACACTTGGGTCTGCATTGGATACAGTATCTATTAGTTCTAATGCATTCAACCTTACAAGTCTTGGTGCAATCAGTGGTGTCACAACTCTTAACTTAAGTGGTGCAATAACAGGTGCGACATCTATCAACACCATTAATGGTGCAATCATTAATGGATCTACACAAACTTTTGCATCACATGCTATTTCTGACACCGGAGCACTAACAATTGCAACAGGTGGAAATGGAAATCTTTCCTTTACTCCGGATAAAATTGGCAATACAGTAATTAGTTCTGATGCAGGTGGAAACGCTGCACTTATTGTTAATAAACAAGCTTCTATTGGTGATATTTTTACAGCATCCTCCTCTGGTGTTACAAAGTTTACTCTTGCAAATAATGGTGACATAACAGCATCTGGAGCAATCACAGGACTCACAGGAATTAGTAGTAG
>DASQJJ010000078.1:0-24776 GCA_035631115.1 Candidatus Eiseniibacteriota bacterium | reverse complement strand
AAGAAGGAGGAGCGCCGCCAGATGTATATAAAAGTCTTATCCAGCAGCAAAAAGACTTAGATAGCGAGGGCAAAGCATTGAATGCAATAGCCCAGCAGCTAAATCTTTCTACTCACGACTATAATGCAGATGTCTCAAATCTTAATAGTGATATTGGTAAATTAAATACAGTCTTATCAAGTAAGCCCGAAGAAGGGTTATATAATGGGTATGATAAAACAATTACTATCTATATTACCAATAGTAATGCAGAGCTTATTCATACCTTAGCACATGAATTTGGGCATGCATTGGGCATGATGCACGTAGAAGGGGAGAGCTCTATAATGTACAAATATACAAGCGATTCACTTGATGTTACCAATAACGATTTAAAAGAGCTCGCATATGTGTGTCGACAGCAATCACTTATTGTTCATGAAGTAATCGTTTTGCAACAATGGATATTTACTAAGTGGCATTCGCTATTTTGAGAAAGTATTTGTGTATGATACCATATTTATAATATGGTACTTGATCAAGCTCCAGTAACAGAATTACTAACCTTTTTAAGAAGCCATTATGTTGGTGTGTTAGCAACAGTTGCTCCGGGTAATACTGCTCATGCAACGAGCATTTTTTATTACCCAGAGGATGATTTACGATGTTATTTTCTTACTAAAAACGAAACGCATAAATTTAATAATATTAAAGAAAATCATAGTGTTGCGCTTGTTGTTTCAGACCCATTAACGCTCCAGACAGTACAAGTGCAGGGGCTTGCTAAAGAAGTTGATTATACACTTGAATTTGCATCAACAATGAAAAAGTATACAGAGATGCTCTCAAAAAGTGGCAATCAATGGGATTCTATTCCTCTAAATCATATTAATAACGTAGGGTATTTTACCCTGGTTCAAATTACACCAACTTGGATTCGTTGGACAGACTTTAAAAATTGGGGACAAACAATTAAATTCGAACAAACCTTTCCATAGCCTCACTGATATCTTGTAAAGTTTGGTAGCAACATGTTACAGTACTTGCATTGTAATTATGAAGTTATCAATTATTATTCCTGTATACCGCGAAGAAAAAAATATAGAGACGACATTAAATAGAATCCAAAAAAATGTTCGCACTCCTCACGAAATTCTTCTCATTTACCATTACAAGACAGATCCTACTGTAAAAGTAATCCAAAAGTACATGAAAAAACACAAGGGACATACAATACGGTTGTTGCAAAATGCCAATAAAAGTAACAATAGGGTAATGAAGTCAATTAAAATGGGTTTTGAGAATGCAAAAGGAAATGCTCGAGTTGTCCTAATGGCCGATTTGTCCGACGATATTACACAAATAGATACAATGTATCGCTTGTTTGAGAAGGGTTATGATATCGTCTGTGCATCTCGTTATATGAAAGGCGGTAAAAAAATAGGAGGACCAATTGTAAAAACATTTCTTTCCAGACTTGCTGGACTTACACTACATTACTTTTTCCATATCCCAACCCATGATGCAACAAATGCGTTTAAGTTATATAACAGCAAGATATTTAATAAAATTACGGTAGAGAGTGTTGGTGGGTTTGAGTATTCAATGGAAATAATTTTAAAAGCCCATTCTTTGGGATATAAGATTACAGAAATTCCAACAGTTTGGGTAGATAGAATGGAAGGGTCATCGAATTTTAAAATACTTGCTTGGATTCCGGAATATCTTAAGTGGTATATAAACGCGTATGTACTTTTGTTTGTAAAGAAAAATAGATTTAATTGGAAGCTTCTGCTTTTACTTATACTACTTGCTCTTGCAAGTTTTTGGCAAAATTTTTCTTTTTATTTTTTTCAGGATGATTATCAATTCATGTGGTATGCACTGTACCATCCATTTTCTTTTTTCCTTACGTTTCGTCATCCTGGAACACCACTTGAAGCAATTTTGCTCACGCCAATATTTGGCTTTCATAGTTGGCTATGGGAATTGACTGGTATTGGAATAAAAGTGGCTACAGCCTATCTTACAGGGGTCTTTATACATAAAATTACTCAGTCGAAAATAGCAGGAATGCTTACAAGTATTTTCTTTGTTGTTTCGCCTGCTGGTATGTATGCAATAAATGCATTTAATTATCATGTACCAGCGCTTGCATTACTTTTTATTCTCTTATCGCTTATCTCACTTGTCACGTCATTGCAGGAAAAGAAGAAAGCAATTTGGAAATTTGTTGTATTTCTTTTTGCTGCTTTTTTTCTAGATCCTGCACGAGTAGTACCGATTTTTTTTATTATTCCCTTTTTACTTTTACTTTTTTCCAAATCAAAAAATAGTATATATGTAAAAAAATTCTTGCAAAAATTTCTTCTCATATTGGTAGTTGTGGGTGCTCCACTTTTTCTTTTTTGGTATGTCGTTGTTTCTAAAGGTGCAGGAACACAATTTGAAGTATTTTTAAAAGGAATGCTAACAAACCCTAAGGTTATGATAACAAAAACCAAAGATATAGGAAATTTTGCTGCAACAATAACTAATTTGTTTTTTGATTTTGTATATGGGTTGCAACCTACAATTCCTAAATATGAAACAGCACAATATAGCAGGACTTTTGGCATTTTAGGAGTTGGAATTTTTGCAAGTGCACTTGGAAGCTTTGTATATTTTCTTAAAAAGAAAAAATCATCATTTGGTATTATTTCTTTTCTTATTTTTTGGACATATATTTTTTACCTACCCAATTTTCTTGCGGAGCCCCGTGCCCCAATGACCTCAATAAATCATTATCTTTTTATTTCTAGTGTTGGATCTATTGGGCTTACCGCATATCTTCTCACTCTTCTTAAGAAAAAGTGGTTACTTATTTTTTTGAGTATGTGTTTTGTTGTGCTTAATATCTATAAGGCAAATACGTTGCTTTTTCTGCAGTATCCATATCGTTCAACTTTTTTTATTGAGAAAGCATGGAAGACAATTGTACAAACAGCTCCAAAGAAAGAAGTAAATGACTTATTCTATTTTTCTGGTGATACCCAATGGGCAAATTACAGCATTCTTGCATTTGGTCCTTATCACTACTTGTTATCCCAACAAAATTCCAACATTTCGTATTCTCCATTATTAATAACAGACGAAAGATATGCAATGTCTTTGATATGTGCACAACAAAAAGGAAGTATGCAAAAACAAATTCCACTCTCGCATGTATATGCATGGAATGTTATTTCACCTGGAACATTGGTAGAAAATTCTACAGAGCAGAAAAAAAGATTTAGAAAAGTGTCGGAGGAATGGAACTGCAGTATTTCCGAGTAAATTGATTTACCGCATAAAACTGTGAACAAAAAGAAGCAGATGCCCATATTTACTGTAAATAACAAATCCTGTAAAAAGAATAATTCCTGGAAATATAATATACTTTTCAATAATTCCTCCTGTTTTGATTCTTAGAAATGAAACTGGGGGAATGCCAAGCTTTAAAGGAATTGGGAAAAACCATGGAACTCCTTCCCTCGTGAATGTATCCATGACTAAATGTGAGATATACCCAATCATAAAAGACCACCATACAATATCCATATTTACTAAAAGGGAATGACTCATTAACTGTAATATAAATCGTGCAATAAATCCAAAAAGGACAATGCCAACAATTGAATGTGAGATAAATCTGTGCCCACCCATAAAAGGAGTTACAAAGCGGCTATAAAAAGTCCCTCCTGGCAATTTGTGCCATAAATCTGCAGTTGGTTGATCTATATCTGGAGTAAGCCCTCCAATAAGATTGGCGGTAAATGCACAGAGTCCTGTTGCTAGACTCATATGAATAAGTGGCGTTGTGGCAACAATATAGGTAATTGCGCTAAATGCTGCTAAATCGTGCGTACGTCCTGTCATACAATTAGAACTGCGTGGAGAGTTGAATAACTGCCTTGCTTGGCACTTCTAGCCAATACGATGGACCCTTATCTCCATTGCTGAGTGTAGTATTGATAATAAGAAGAGTCTCAGATGCCCACCCTGTTGTTTCTTGATATGTATTTCCTGTTTGATGAGCAATAAAAATTGCGGGGGCATTAAAATATTGTTTGGTGTCTGTCATGGGGTCACCACTTGCCCGAAAAACAAATGCTTCGTTTCCATCTCTTGTGTTGTGCTCAAGAAAAAGAAATTTGTCATCGGGAGAAAAAGCGTTAAAGGGAATGTTCATTGTTTCATCAATGGGAAGATTAATGGAATAAATACTTTGTGGATTTGACTCATCTGCATTAGATACAGAGAATGCGTAGGTCTTGCTTGTTGTTGCGTGTGGCGTTACAGTCATAGTAAGTTTTTTTGTACCATCTGGAGAAACATTGGAAAAGGTTTCTACTTTTGGAGTAGGAGGTGGAGTGGGAGTGGGTGTTGCAAATACATCCATGACAGGAAGAGAGAATACACTACGTGGTTTTGCACTATGATTGTAGTACATTGCAAATACAACACCAAAAATAGTTGCTAAAAGAAAAAGCGATACGGATTCTAATTCTATTTTACGTATTGTTGTCATATCAGTTAACTGGATTATTTTGAATACATTGCATGCTTTTCGTAATGGAGTCACAAATTGACACCGCTGTCCCTAATTGATCGCCACTTGGCCCGTCCGCCCATTCAAAAATAGTCTTTGCATCAACTTGTCTCATATTCACACATCCATGACTCATGGTATGACCAAAATTATCATGCCAATATGCGCCGTGAAGCCCAAAGTCATGGTAGAAATACATTACCCAAGGGACATTCGGCAAATCGTATGCATCTGCTCCTTCTCCCCCTGTCATGCGAGTTGAGACCAACTTTTCCCAAATATGAAAATTTCCTGTTGGTGTCTTACCCCATTTCCCTGTAGCAACTAGGGTAGTAAAGAAAAGTTTTTTTCCTTCATATGCGTAAAGTTTTTGTACTGCTAAGTCAACATAAATATGTTTTTCTTCTTTTTGTGTTGTTGCACCCAAAACAGGTTTCGAGATTACCTGGGAAGAATCAATTTTTGGTGGAATTACTTTTTTACCCTGGAAAATGCCTGTTGCATTATTCTCGATTTTTTCAGAGAGATCTGTGGCGCAGGATTTGGAGTTGGCGCATGTAGGTTGTGTGCTGCTTAGCTTGAATGCTACGAGGGTCCCTGTAAAAAATACAAGTGCAACCACAAAAAAGAAAAGGTATTTTCTTGCAAAATGCAAAATTCCTCTTTTTTTCTTGCTTTTTGATGAAGCGGACTTTTTTACCATCTCTATCTAGAGTAGAAAGAATTAGCCTTTTTTACAAGAGGGAATTACTAGTTGCATCATGGAATAGTAGCTCAGTACTAGTTATATTTGCTATACTTACCTGATGAGTAAAGGATTTTTGCTTGCATTCGCAGCTGCAATTGCCTGGGCAGTTGCTATAATAATTACTCGAATTCTCCTTCGTGAAGGAGGTAACGTATATAACTTGTCTTTCTGGACAACTCTTCTTGAATTACCCTTTTTTCTTTTTCTCTTCTTAAAGCATCGTCATGAATTTATTAAAACACCGAAAAATCATAAGCTGATACTTCTAGCGATGGGGATAATTAGCGGAGTTGGTATTGGATTAACAGAATATTTTGCATTAAAATTCTCTCCTGCTGTTAATTACTCATTTCTTATTCGCACAGTCACTCTTTTTACCGTTGTTTTTGCTTATTTTTTCCTTGGAGAAAAGCTAACAAAGGCGAAAGTATTGTTAGTTGGTGTTATTATTGTTGGATCATATTTTTTAACAACCAATGGCCAACATTTAGCTTTTTCTAAAGGTGATTTCTTTACTCTTCTTGAGGCAATGCTTCTTGCAATTGGCAATAATGTTTTGGGAAAAGCAGCAACGCAGAGAATGTCAAGCAATCTTAGTGCTTCGGCAGCATTCCTGATAGCTGTGTTGCCCTTATTTGTTATTGCTGCAATAAACAATGGGATTTATGTTCCAGATAACTTACTGCTTATTATTCTCCTTGCTATAACATTTCTCATTTTGGCAATGCTTCGCTTTTATGCCTATAGATACCTTTCTGCATCTGCAGTAACCATGGTGTATTCATTTACTCCTGTTTTTGTCTCGATTATGGCAATTTTTCTCCTTGGTGAATCGTTATCTGTCTTACAATTTGTTGGAGGATTTCTTATTGTTGCTGCAGGTGCCTTGGTGACAAAACTCCGAATATGAGTATGCAAAACAGAAGTGTTTTTATTTTCCATGGGACAGGAGGTAAGGCAACTGGTAATTGGTTTCCTTGGTTAAAAGAAAAACTTGAGCAAAAAGGTCTTCAGGTTATTGTTCCACAATTTCCAACGCCAGTTGGTCAGTCCTTGGAAAGCTGGCTTGCTATTCTAGATACATATAAAGAATATATTAATGAGGATACAATTTTTATTGGTCATAGTCTGGGTGGACTTTTTCTTCTTCGAGTATTGGAAAGGTTAGAAAAACCTGCATATGCTGCTTTTTTTGTTTCATCTCCAGTGGGTATCCGTCCAATTAGGTATTATGACGGAGACTTTGCTTTTAGTGGGTTTGACTTTAATTGGGAGAAAATAAAAAATAGTACACAGCATTTTGCTGTATGGCACTCAGATAACGATCCCTATATAGACATGGCCAACGGGAAAGAAATTGCCAAGCAATTTGGCGTAGACATGCATTTTATCCCCAATGCAGGACACCTTAACGCAGAAAGTGGATGGACGAAATTTCCTCAACTTTTTGAAGAATTAGAAAAAATTCTGTAGTTATATTTGTAAATATTCTACCAAAATAATTGTTCCGACAATTATTAATCCTCCAATTGTTTCAATAAGTCCTAAGCTTTCATGAAGAAAAAAGTAAGAAAGCAAAGAGACAAAAAGCGGCGTTATAGAAACAATCATCGTAACAAAAGATGCAGACGCATTCTTGTATGCCCTGTTGCGTGACATAGTTGTGGCGATTCCTATAAGAGCAATTAAAATAATAAGTGGGATATTATGAGGGATAACCAAAACACCAGCTAGAAGAGCGGTCAAAAATATACAAATAGAAGATATAATAGCAATAGAAGATCCACTTAAATCTGGATGCATATGCGCAACGGTATGTTTTACTAAAATGTTAAAAATAAATGCTGCGCAGAAAGCCATTAAAATTGTGTAAAAATCTCCAATAGTAAATGATATCCCTTTACCGTTGGTAATAAGAAGATATGACCCAAATAAGATAAATACTGTTAGAAATAGTTTTGGCCACGTAATCTTTTCTTTAAAAAAAATCCATGCAAGGATAATAGTAAAAACAACAATAGTACGATACAAAAATGCAAAATTTGCTGCAGGAGAATTTGCCAAAGCTAAAGATTCAACATAATCTACACCTAAGGACCCCGAAACACCAATAAAAATAAGAAGGGCAATATGCTTTTTTGTAAGTTGTGCAAATGCCTTCGCATGTTTTCGAAAAATAAAAAACCAAGGCAAAAGTGTTGCAATTCCTATCCAAGCAGTAAGATTTAAGGGATTTTCTCCAGTTTTCAAAACAAATCTTGTAAGGACAATAGAGCAAGCCCAGAGAGAAGAAAGACTTAGCGAAAATAGGAGTCCTTTACTAATATGCATATTTCTCATGTAAAACCAATCTTATCACAAAAAAGCACATATATTGTTTTACCAATATAAACGCAGTATACTCTGGCTGCTATGGAACGGTTACCCGTGACCATGAGAGTGGATACCACCAAAACCACCGAGCGTGGTATTAGTATTAGTGTCTCCAAGCTTTATAAAAGACGTACTCCTCCAGGACAGACAGCACTTCACGAAGCAGCGCATGTAGAAGCTGCAGGACAAATTTTTAGCGCAACAATTGTTGGTACGTCGGAGTACTTGGGTGCTACCTATCCTGTTGTTATGACAGCAGCAGCTGCAATGGCAGCAGAGGCATTGGGATTTGATGGCACAAGTCATGATAGAGCAGTAACTAAATATGGCTTGGGGATAGACCCTGATGCTGCAATAGGTTCTGCTATTTCTCTTTTGGCAGGGAGACATGACTATATGTATGCTGTGGCTAGTCGCTTGCAAGAAGAGGGTACGATAGGACAAAAAGATGTTGATGAGGTACATAAAGAAGTAGATGACGAAAGACAAGGTATTTGGGATGTTGCAATTCACCTAAAAGGAAAAGATGGAGAGACAAATTTATACATGCGCCGGTCTAGAAATGGTGAAGTACTTTTGCCTGAAGGTTTAGTAGAAAAACATAATAAACCACCAGATAGTACGACCACTCTTACTCCTGGGGAATGGATAGTATTAGAAAAGGATACAGTAGAAAATACGAAATAATTTTACTGGGAAAGCTTAAGTGCTGCACCTATCATAAGACCTGCTGCAACAAAACGGATAATATACACTTTTACAGTATGCTTCTCCAAGAGTTGTGGGGCGAAAAAAGAAAATGCTGCAGCAATAAACATAGATATTGGAAGAGAAATAATAACACTACTTATTGCCACATTATCCCGATATGCTCTATTTGCAGCAAAAGTTGCAATGGTATCAAGTAGCCCAATACAGAGCATGGTTACTACCTGATTTCCGACAAGTTTTTTTCCATCTTGCACAAACTTTGGGAAAAGAAGTCCTAAGAAAAGTACCGTAAAAAATGGTGCCCACAAAGATACTGTCCAATAATTATCTACAAGAAGAGCTCTGTTAGTTGTGATTGCCCCTAGAGAAGTAAAAATCATTCCAAGGAGTGCTATCGCAACAGGCTTTTGAAAAAAGCTTTTTATATGCAATCTTTCATCTATTGTGGTGAATAGTCCAAAGACAAAAATGACAGTAATAAGCAAGTATTTCCATTCGGGGAGGATTTCATGAATAAGAAGTGCTGTAAGAACTACAGAAAAAGCAATGCGAAAATTAAAAAGAGGGGAGATTGTTGAAACGTCTAATTTATAAATTGACAAGATAAAACACATTGTTGAGGCAGCATACAAAAATCCTGTTGCAATAATAAATTCCCAATGAGAGGGAATGCCTGCATGGTTAAAAAGTGCTATAGGTATAGTTGTTACAAGAAGTCCTGCATTATACAAAAAATTAAAAAGCCAAGGGTTTTTAATAGAATGTTTGCTGGTTACTTTTGTACCAAGAATAACCAGGGCATAGCCAATTGAAGCAATCCACGCAAAAAGAATAAAAGACATGCTTGTAGCATACAACAGCTGTAGAACAGAGGCAATTAAGGTTTTATAACAGCGTCTTTAAGGCTTTGAATTTCTTTTTTAGATAAAGCTCTGTATTCTCCTCGTTCCAATTCTCCCAATCGTAATGGGCCGAAGGCAGTTCTTTCCAAATCTACTAGCTCTAGTCCTACTTCTTCACACATGCGACGAATTTGTCGATTGCGTCCTTCATGAAGAGTTACTTCGAGAATAGTTTGAATTTGATTTGAATCCCGGCTCCCGCCCGGCAGGACAGTCTTAACAACTGTCACTTCTGCAGGGAGTGTTATGCCGTCTCGTAGAAATACCCCCATACGAAATTGTTCTAATTGATGTTGTGTTGGCTTACCATTAATTAAAAGCCGATACACTTTTGGCACATGGTATTTTGGATGAATTAACTTATGTGTTAGCTCGCCATCATTGGTTAGTAAAACAAGTCCGTGAGTTTCTTTGTCGAGTCTTCCAACAGGATATATTCGCTCATTCGTATCAACTAAAGACACAACTGTATCTCTGGCAAATTCGTCATTAGTGCTGGAAATAATGCCAATTGGTTTATTGAGTAGAAAGTATACAAAGCCAGGCTTACTTACTTTTTTCCCATTTATCAAAACCTCTGAAGTTGCTTCGACCCGTGTTCCGGATTCGGTAAAGCGTTTTCCATCTACAGTAACTTCATTTTCTTTGAGAAAATGCTTTACTCCGCGTCGAGAAATAATTCCTGCATTACTTAAGAATTTATCCAAACGGATTGTTGAAGCATCTTGTTTCATATTCGTTATTATACCAATTTGTGCTAAGATAGAATACAATATGCGGCAAGTAAAAACTCCAGACTTGTGGGTGTCTCATTCTTCTATTCATGACTATCTTGTATGTCCGCGGGCATATTGGATACGACATTTATATAGAAATCCCAAAACAAATAATAAAGTTAATCTTATTAATCCTTCACTTGCCTTAGGATCGGTTGTGCATCAGGTACTTGAAGCATTATCAATTATAAAAGTAGAAGATAGACTCAAAGAGCCGTTACTGGAGCAATATGAAAAAGCATGGGAGAAAATAAGTGGAGAAAAGGGTGGCTTTGAAAATCCTCAACAGGAATTGGAATTTAAAAATAGAGGAGCAATTATGATAAACCGCGTTATCTTTCACCCAGGTCCAATAGAGAGAAAAGCTGTTAAGTTGGTTTCTCCTGATAGTCTTCCTCCACGATATTACTTGTCTCAAGAAGAAGGAATTATCCTTTGTGGAAAAATTGATTGGTTAGAATACATACCAGAAAACAATAGCGTCCATATTATAGATTTTAAGACAGGACTCAGTGAAGAGAAAGAAGATTCTCTACAGTTACCGATTTATGCCTTGTTAGTAAAAAATTGTCAGAGTAGAGAGGTAAGTAAAATTAGCTATTGGTATTTAGAAACAGATAACAGTCCAAAAGAAATGAAGCTGCCAGATTTGGAGAAGTCTAAAGAAAAAATTTTAGAAATTGCTCGTGAAATCCGCGAAGCACGATTAAAGGGGAAAATGGTATGCCCAAAAGGCGGATGTTTTGCATGTAAGCCACTGGAGATGATAGTTGCAGGGAAAGCAACATTTGTGGAGACACAGGATTATCAGGATATTTTTACAATTCCAAAAGGAGAAATAGGAATAGTAAGTCCAGTAGAAGATACAGAGCCATTTTAATTTGCCTCTTGCAAACTCCGTGAAAATTATTAATACTTTTATTAGATGTTGCCCTATAACCCATTGTATAGGACTTCTTTGAAAAGGAATTTTCAAATTCTTCTCTTCTCTATTTTTCAACTCCAACCTCGAATTACTGCACAGATAACAATTTTTACAAAGTGGAAGTATATTATAGATTAATTATTTGTGATCATCCCATAAAGGTTATAGCCCGCACCTTTTTGCCTCAAAGTTACAATCAATTTTCCAAATATATAGTATATGGTTGAAGAAAAACCAAGAAAAGGTCCTGAATTTACAAAGGATAAAAGAGTGCGGTTAGCTCAAGAGGTAGGATATAAATGCCAAGGCTGCGGAGAAGAGTTACCGCTACGAGGTCCTACAAATCAAAAACAACCTGCTTTAGAAATTCACCATGTTGTTCCACGATCTCATGGTGGAACAAATGATGTAGGAAATGCTGCGGTGCTTTGCAATCCACGTTCCTGTCATCAAATTGCAGATGAGCTAGCAGCAAGGTACAACATTACATTCCCAGAAGTACGAGCACGCTTTGGAGACGAACCATTCAAGCATTACAAGCGCAGAAAAGCACAACGCCCAGAAAAGCGTAGTCCAACACGTCAAGTAGTAAGGAGATTATTGGCTAGCTAATGAAATAGATTTTATGCAGCTTCTTCGTGATTTTTCCTACCTCGTCTTCTGTATTTGTTAATTTTTCTCCATTTCATGTAAGATTTTTCAAATCCAGGACTCATACCTTTTGCTAGCTCTCCAAGAGGCTCCCTTGCCTCTATGCGTCTCATTGTTTCGGCAAGAAGAGGAGCTATCTTTACAACAGTAATCTTAGGATTGCCAACAAATTCATTTCGCAATGGTATCGTGTCGGTGATGATAAGCTCGGTAAGATAAGGACTTTGTATATTTTCTGCAGCATTTCCAGACAAGACTCCGTGAGTTGCAACCACTCGTACGCTTCGTGCGCCTGCTTCTATAAATGCTTTACATGCTTGAATTGCGGTTCTTCCTGTATCGAAGATATCATCCCGAATAATAACATCCATTCCTGCTACTTTTTCTGCGAAATCTTCCTGCTCAGGTGCAAGCTCTACTTCGTTTTTCTTTTCTGGAGGCCTTAGCTTTTTAACCGTCACTGATGATTCTATGCCTTTGCTAAAAATCTCAGCGTAGTATCCATATCTTTTCTTTGCAGTTTCATCGGGAAAAGCCATGACCGGATCCAGGCCATGTGTCTCGATAAGTTGTTGTATTGCTGGGATAACCACAGAGTCACTGCTTAAGTTAATCCACTCATAGTGACTGTCTCTGTTGATAACGCGAAGAGGTGTTTCTGAATGAACATCTACAACTAAAAGAGATGCGTCTGCTTTAAGAGCAGATTCATGTCTCTTCTTGCGGTAATTATGAGATCCGGCATCTAGAATTTCTTGTGAAACGTTGCGGGCAGAATCTGGCTCGCCCGGAATAATAACTCTATCTTGTCTCCCATATGCTAAATTAAGACAAAAATTATAAATACGATTTGCTCCTGCACCTTTAGCTCCAATAGCAAGTAGCTTTGCCTGCCGTAAATTTGAGTCTGGATTGTCATCGGTTGTTTGAAAAACGTATACGTCTCTTGTCTGTACTTTATCTTGCGGGACAATAACTTTGTGTTCGGCATTACCAAAAGTCCCGAGATTATCCGGAATAGATTTGTGAAGGATTTCTCCTACTTCTCTTGCTGCTGTCATTGCCGGATCATTGGCCAAAATTGCAAAATGAGGGGTTCCATAAATAAATCGAGTTTTTAGACTTTTAATAAGTCGGGGCTCTTTATTTTTTTGCAAAAAGGGGACTGAAAAAGAATCAGCTTTGGAGTGTCTTGGTGGTCGGATTCGATCGGCCATCTATAAACAGTATAACTAATATAAGCTTAATTTACAAGGGGAGTTTTTCCTTTGATGTGCTGGTTGAATAAACTGAGTATATTTACTACAATTGAAGCTATGTTTGCACCGGTTGCACAAGTTACTAATTTTTCAGAAATTGAAGAGCGCTTAATTGCGTATTGGAAGAAAAATAAGACTTTTGAAAAATCTATTTCTACAAGGGATGCAAATAAGAAATGGACTTTTTTAGATGGACCTCCATTTGTAACTGGACTTCCACACTATGGGCATCTTTTAGGGAGTATTCACAAAGATGTATTTGGACGATATTGGACTATGAAAGGATACCGTGTGAGAAGAGTATGGGGATGGGATGGTCATGGATTGCCAATTGAAAATAAAGTTGAAGGAAAATTAGGAGTAAAACGAAAGAAAGACATAGAAGAAATAGTTGGCGTTAAGAAATTTATTGATGAATGTAAGGTATATGTTGGCGAGATTTCCGGAGAATGGGAATGGTATGTTGACCATATTGCGCGGTGGGTTGATTTTAAAAATGCATACAAGACTTGGGATACGCCGTACATGGAGTCTGTCATGTGGGTTTTTAAGCAAATGTATGACAAAGGGCATATTTATAAAGGTCTTCGAGTTAGCCTCTATTGTCCGCACTGTTCTACGCCAATTTCCAACTTCGAAGTTGCCATGGATGCAGATAATTACAAGGATTTTAATGACGAAGCAACAACGTATAAATATCAATTGGTAGAAAATCCTGAAACGTACATCTTAGCTTGGTCCACAACTCCCTGGAACAAGATTGCAACTCCAGTACTGGCAGTAAATCCATCACTTCAATATGTCAAAGTTCGACAGGGAAAAGAAAACTATATATTGGCGCAGTCTACACTAAAAATGCTCAAAAACGAGCCGTATGAGATCATTGAAGAATTTTCTGGAAAAGACTTGGTTGGAAAAAAATTTGTCCCTCATTATGACTATTACAAAGACAATGTAGAAAAAGGACAAAAAGTTTTTGAAATAATTCCTGGAGATTTTGTGACAGCTGACGAAGGAACAGGAGTTGTCACTATAGGTGCGTATGGAGAAGAAGATTTGAAGGTAATGAAAGAGCAAAATACATACATAGAGTTGCATTTGGATGAGGAAGGTATGGTAAAAAAGCATATTCCTCTTTTTGGAGGAGAGTATTACCTAAAAGCTAACAAATTAGTTAATGAAGATTTGGATAAAAGAGGATTGTTATACAAAAATGAGCCCATTACTCACAGACTTCCCACCTGTTGGCGATGTCATACCAGATTGTATTATGCACCGTTGGACGCTTGGTACGTCAATGTCCAAAATCTCAAGCCGCTTCTAAAAAATACTAATGAAGAGATAAATTGGTTTCCAAAGCATTTTAAATACGGACGCTTTCTGAAGAGTTTAGAGCATGCACCAGATTGGAATATTTCACGGAACCGTTACTGGGGAAGTCCTGTGCCTGTGTGGGAATGTGAATGTGGAGAAAGATTTGTCCCGGGGAGTATTGCTGATTTGGAAAAAGCATCTGGACAAAAAGTACCAGAATTACATAAGCCAGAGATTGATGAAGTTATGGTGACCTGTGCAAAATGTGGGAAAAAGGTAAAGCGGGTTGCAGAAGTATTAGATAGCTGGATAGAGGCTGGAAGTGCATCATTTGCCGAAAGACATTTTCCTTTTAATAAAGAAGAAAAATTAGAGGATTTCTTCCCACCTGATTTTATTGCTGAATATACTGGGCAAATACGGGCATGGTTTTATGTACTTCATGTAATTGGTGGAGCTCTCTATAAAACAATTGCATTTAAAAATGTTGGCGTTGAAGGGGTTATTTTAGGTTCTGACGGGCGGAAAATGAGTAAAAATCTTGGTAACTATCCCGATCCAAAGGAAATGCTCACAAAATATGGAGGAGATGCATTGCGACTTTACCTTATGGGAAGTCCGATTATGAATGGGGAGGACATTATTATTTCAGAAGAGCAGTATCGAAACCAAGTACGTGGATTTTTGCTTATTTTATGGAATGTGTATAACTATTTTGTTACCTATGCCAATGAAAATAAATGGGAGCATCAAAAGGCAACGGAGGGTGTGTCAAAAAACATTCTTGATAGATGGATTTTATCTGTTCTTAACACATTTAATAAAAAAGTTGCAGACGCAATAGAAAAATACGATACAGTAGAGGCAATAGAAGCGTCCAAGAAATTTATCGATGAGCTATCGACATGGTATATTCGTCGAAGTCGCGATAGAGTAAGTCCTCTATCGGAAGACAAAGAAGATAGAGATGCATTTTTTACAACAACCTATCACGTACTACTAACTGCGTGCAAGATTTTGGCTCCTCTCACACCTTTTATTAGTGAGGAAATTTACACCAAACTCACGAATGAAGAATCGGTGCATCTTGCCTATCTTCCAGACATCCAGGAGGACATGATTGACAGCAAATTAGAGGAAGAAATGCGAGTGGCGCGAAAAGTTGTGGAAATGGCGCACGCTCATCGTAAGGAGTCAGGATTTAAGCTTCGACAGCCTTTAGGAAAGCTTGCTGTTGTTGTTCCAACAGGGTTGTCTGATGAAGTTCAAAAAGTAGTGGCAGATGAGGTTAATGTAAAAAAGGTGGTTGTCACGCTCGGGGAGACACTTTCTGTAGATTTAGATACAAAGCTAACACCAGAGTTGCAAGAAGAAGGTGAAGCACGTGACATTGCAAGACAAATTCAGGAAGAAAGAAAAAAACTTGGTACCACTCTTACCGATAAGGTTGTTGTAACAATTCCTTCATGGCCCTCTTCGCAAGAGGAGTACATTATGAAAAAAGCATTAGTCTCGAAATTAGTAAAAGGCGCAACATTTTCAGTGGAAAAAGCATGAATGGACTACTCAAGAGAATAGATTTTCAGTTGGTTATTCCGGTACTGGTTTTGGTAGGAATTAGTTTGGTCACTATTTTTTCTATTAATGGTGACCTTTTTCGCAACCAGCTCGTTTTTTTCTTTCTTTCTATTGGTATTTTTATTTTCTTCACCTATACAGACTTTTCTCTTTTAGAAAGCTTGAATAAGCCAATTTACATCATTTCATTTCTCGGGCTTTTATTTTTGCTTTTTTTAGGATTTGAGGCACGTGGAGCTAGCCGTTGGCTAGATATTTTTGGATTTCGGTTGCAATTCTCCGAAGTATTTAAGCCATTTCTGGCAATAAGTCTTAGTTGGTATGTCGCGAATCATAAAAAGTCTCTAGCCAGCGTTGGGTGGATCTGTTTACTCCTTTTTCCTGTAGCATTTCTTATTTACAAGCAGCCAGACTTGGGAAGTGCACTTATGTACGTCTTGAGTGTTGTTCTTACATTAATACTCTTTGGGTATCCACTATGGATTTTTCTTGCATCTGGGCTCGGTCTTGCAGCCTGTATTCCTCTTATTTTTCGCTTCTTACACGAGTATCAACGTGTTCGTCTTCTCACCTTCTTCCATGTAACAACTGACCCCTTAGGGAGCTCGTACAATGCAATTCAGGCCGTTATTGCTGTAGGATCGGGAATGTTGCTGGGCAAAGGTCTGGGACAGGGTACGCAGTCAGGACTTCGATTTTTACCAGAGCGTCATACGGATTTTATTTTTGCAAAAATTTCGGAAGAGTTGGGTCTTGTGGGGGGCTTGGTTATCCTGGGTGCATTTGCTTTCCTTCTCTATAGGCTCTACAAAGCGTCTCGTGCTGCCGAGACAATTTCGGAGAAGATTTTTCTTATGGCTACTTTTTCTTTGCTTTTTGTCCAATGTTTTGTGAATATAGGCATGAATATTGGGCTTTTGCCCATTGTTGGCGTACCATTGCCGTTTGTATCGTATGGAGGAAGCTCGCTTCTGTCTAATGCTGTTTTTCTTGGAATTGCCTCTGCAATTAGCTCATCTCGCAAAGACAAACCCACTCTAGAAATCCGCTAACAGGTTTGGTATAATTATAGCTACATGAAATACGCTGTTATTACATCTGGTGGCAAACAATACCGAGTAAGCGAAGGCGACACAGTTGTCGTAGAAAAATTAGGACTTAGTGCAGACGATTCCTATACATTCCCAGAAGTGCTTCTTTTTGTTGATGGAGACAAAAAGGAAGTTGGTACACCAGCGGTAAAAGGTGTTGTGGTATCGGGAAAAGTTGTTGGAGAAAAAAAGACTCGAAAAGTGCGAGTTGCTAAATTTAAGGCAAAAGCAAAGTACAGAAGAGTTACTGGACATAGAAGTGTTATGACCCATGTACGCATAGAAACAATCAGTGCAGGTAAGTCTTCCGCTAAGTAACTTGACAAGGCGTGAAAAATCCTGTAAAAAAGAAATAGTTTTCACAAAAATATGGCACATACAAAAGCAGGTGGATCTACAGATAACAATAGAGACTCGGTCGCAAAGCGCTTAGGCGTTAAATTGTATGGTGGAGAAAAGACAAAAGTAGGCAGCATTATCGTAAGGCAAAAAGGAACAAAATTTCATCCAGGTAAAAATGTTAAGTTGGGCAAGGATTATACGATTTATGCCATGACTACCGGGACAGTATTATTTAAAACCCTTAAAGGTAAGACAGTTATAGACGTGGTTTAAGACATGGACGAAGAAAGACTTTACGAGTTAGATACCAATACAATTCAATTAAATCCCCTCCAGCCACGAGGTGTTATTTCCCCCAACTCCCTTACAGAATTAGTAGATTCCATTCGCGAGCAGGGTATTCTTGAGCCACTTGTTGTTGCAAAGACACCCGCTGGGTATCAACTTATCGCGGGAGAAAGAAGACTTCGAGCAGCAAAGATACTTGGACTAGAAAAGGTACCTGTTGTTGTAAAAATTACTACCCCACAAGGTATTTTGGAAATGTCTATTGTTGAAAACGTCCAGAGAGAGGACCTTAATCCAATAGAAAAGGCTTTAGCATATAAAAGACTTATTGATGAATTTGGTCTTGGGACAAATGAGGTTGCCAGACGAGTTGGCAAATCTGCACCTGCTGTAAGTAATACCATTCGTCTACTTTCGTTGCCTGATGCAATTAAAGACGCATTGGTAGCGGGAGTTATTATGGAAGGCCACGTGCGTCCACTTATTTCTTTAGGGGACCCAGCGCTTATGCTAGACCTTTTCAAAAAAATTCTTCGCGAGAATAGTACTGTACGCCAAACAGAAGAAATGGCGCGAAAAATAAAGGCAACTGTTGAGAAGAAAGAGCCACATAGTGTAAAGACCAGAATTTATATTCCAGAGCTTTTGGATATGGCAGAAAATTTAAAGAAGAAACTAGAGCTGGATACAGTGGATTTATTCCAAACCCAGAAAAAAGCACGAGTTATTATAGAAATGAAGGGTACACCAGAATTGACAACACCAAGAATTAAAGACCTCGTTGCAAAATTGGGTGGAGATGTGTCTGTGTCTCAAGAAGAAAATCCTCAAGGATAAATTACTTCGCAAAGGGATTGCTCACGCCCCTTACTTCATTTAAAGGCCAGTAGACAAAGAAGGACTTACCGATAACATTCCCTGTTGGAACAAATCCCCATTCACGAGAGTCGGAGCTATATGGTCTATTATCTCCCATAACAAAGTATTCATTGTCTGGGACTGTTACGGTGTCTCCATCCTTTAAAAAGGTCCCTCCGTAGGTTTTAACATCGGAATTAAGATATGCGCTTTCGTTGTAAGGCTGACCGTTTACAAAGACGCTGCCGTCTTTTACCATAACCGTGTCTCCTGGTACGCCAATAACTCTTTTAATAAAGTCTTTCTCTGGGTCTGGAGGTGCTTTAAATACAATAACGTCTCCTTTTACCGGTGGACCAAATCGAAGCGAAACAAGATTGGTTAAGACATACTCATTATTATGGAAATTGGGAAACATAGACTCTCCATTTACCTGAAATGGACGAAAAAGAAAAATATAAATAACCAGAAAAACGGCAGCTGCAATAAGGATACTTTGGATAGTATCTATAAGGAATTGCCAAATTTTGCGGATAACAAACATAACCTATCCATTGTTGCGTATTTCTGCCAACTTTGTCAACGTTGGTATTTTCTGCTAAACTTGAGGCTACGGATCTGTAGCTCAGTTGGTTAGAGCGTTCGATTCACATTCGAAAGGTCAGAGGTTCGAATCCTCTCAGGTCCACAGAATATAATAATAGGACTTAGGTTGTAACTCTATTTAGTGTCAATTCTTGAGGTGGCGATTTGGAATTCCAATCTGTTGCATAAAATCCAAGATTGAATTGACGACAATATTCTTCGAGTGTAGTTAGTATCATTCTCTCCACATCACCATCGCTTGGTTTTTGACCAAGCTCTGTTAGTCGCTTCCTTTCTTGTTTGAATATTACCCTCATTCTGTCATGCTCTTCCATTAGCTCTTCTTCAGTTTTAACAAATCGAGTCTTTCTCCTAATATTCCTTCATCGTGCAATGTATGTGCCATTAGGAAACGGGCTCCATCGACAATCTG
This sequence comes from Candidatus Eiseniibacteriota bacterium, assembly GCA_035631115.1. GTDB lineage: Bacteria > Patescibacteriota > Microgenomatia > Levybacterales > UBA12049 > DASQJJ01. The sequence continues at coordinate 5,393 of DASQJJ010000078.1, read as the reverse complement.
TTTGGGAAGTCTAACTGCAGACGGTAATTCAGCATAGTGAGGTTGTTCGCTTACAAAAGAAGCGACGCTACGAGCTTCTACTGTTTTATTTTCGCCTGATTCTCTTTGGGAAGATTCTCCCCCTGATAATGCATCTATTCCCGTATGTCCTTCTCTTTGGGCATCTTCGACATCTCTAACTTGTCTTTTGCGTGAAAAGGTATGGGCACAATATGATTTAATCCTCCCAATAATCTTTGCACAGTAGTACGAGTTTTTGGTGCTTGTTTGTGTGCCTCATTAGAAGCAATATGACTCCTACCGTTTTCTTGAGCTCCTGGCTGTCCTTGTCCTGATGACATAAGGTTATAATATGCAATATAGAAGCAGTAAGTCAATTGACTTGACCTATGGATTCACAGACGAATTTGTTACAAACCCTGAGAGAGAGTTGCTATGTCTGATTGGAGAAGAGTTTTAGCTTCTGTTGTAACTCCTGGAACAACATTAAGAAGAAGTGAAATAACGCTAAGATGGAATTTTGCTACATTTACTTGTCCTCTTTCAATTTCTTTCTGAATATTCCTTATTTGAGATCCTAGTGCGTTGTATACACCTTCTGGTACCAGCTTTAGGTCAAATGCATTTTGTAAATCAGTAAGGAGTGATTGGAATGTCGTCTTTTTAAAGACAATAGGTAGGGTAACTTGACCATTATTGTCTGTGGTGCCAGAGGCAGAAGATACGGTAACATTTCCATTTAAGTCATATAGATATTCGTTAAGAGAATAGGGTTGATTTTGTCCAGAAGTGGTTGCGGTAAGTGTATAGAGTCCATCTGTTGGCTGTTCTAAATAAAACATAGTAAGTGGAGAGCCACTCGAGCTGGAATCAGAGTCGTTGATAAGTGGTTGTTGTATAAAGGATGTTCCAACTGATTGATTGAGACTATTTCTTACGGTAAGGGTGAGTGAAGGATCTGAGGTAATTAAAATGTATGAAAGATCTGTATGGGAAGGAATAAAGCGTACGAAGGAAAGAAAAGTATTGTTGTATCCGTCGTTAAGAGTATTTCGTGAGAAATACGGGTCGTTTATGGTAAAAGTATTTCCCTGTGTGCCTTTTGCAACGACAAAATGACCGGGCTCTTCTAAAATATCGGGCATATTGTTGACTAAGTCGCTTGTTAGCTGAGTTGGGTTTGTTGATCTTCTATAGACAAGTGCGTCATAAAGAAAGCTGGGATTATTAAATGCAAGTCGTACAAGACGTGTAAATCTTTGAATTGCTATCCAGTTGACCAATCCATTACCAACATATCCATCTGGTTGTGATTTTAACCACGTATTTAACGTACCAGGGTCAAGAAGAGTATTGTCTGGCATGTTAACAATTCCATTGTATTGCAAAATCATAACAGCAGAAGTAAGTGCACAGCCCCAGTCGTGAATTGTCTTAGCTAATGGTGCCCAAACATGTGCAGTATCATATTCAAATGCTTGCCAAGGATTGGATGTTTGCTTAACTAACGGAACATTCAACTGAATTGGAGTTGGGGTGGGAGTAATTGAAGAGCAGCCACTTGATTCACAATATTGATAGGATGTTAGTGTGGTAGTGTTGTCGAACATATCCAATCTAATCATCTGCATTTGTTGAGTAATATCCCAATTTGTATTTGTTGTTAAAATAGTCGAACCGTCTTCTTTGAGAATCATTGAGTTACCCGTGCAATCTAATTCAAAATTATGCAAACCGGTTGTGCCAATATTAACTTTGGAACTAGCACTTCCCCCACCATTGTGATACCAATTAAATTGTGCAGTTCCATCTGAGCTGAAGATTACTCTTTCTTCCGAAGCAAAATTATTTGAATTCCTACATGAAACAATGCCTCCATAGTTTCCATTAAGTATAACGGACCATTTTATGGTACTGTCTAAAACGGTTGTTTGATAGGTATAAAAAGCATCATTTGTAGTTGCATCAATAACTCCATTCAAGTTGTATATAAGATTATTGCTATTTTGTAGAATGAAAAAAGAAGGGTTCCAGCTTTGACCCATTGTGCCTGTAAAATTTTCTTGAAAAATTTGATTAGCAAAACTTAACTGAGGATGAAAAAAGAATACCGAAATTGTTAGAAAAATAACGAAAATAATTTTCTTCATATCTTAATACCTTCCTCTGCAAAATTCCTTTGCATAAATATCATGAGTTTTTAAGAATACTTTTGTCAAGAGGAGATATTAAAGATTTCTATTATAAATAATTTTAGTGAGGATAATTAATTGGATGATAAAAGCTAATAGTAGTAAATATCCCATTCCCTGTTGTAGGTCGTTTACTCTTGCAAGAGTTTGTTGTATAAGCTGAAGTCTACCTATTGTTTTATTACCTTTAAAACATTCTAAAAATTGGATTGTATTGCCTATGGCATAACATCTACTTGTTGTTATCGTAGTGTTATGTGCTAAAGACGTTTTAGAATTTATTGGATATCCAATAAATAGGAAATATAGTGGACTTATAATAAGTAGGGTAATAATTATTTTTTTATACATAATATCTAGGAATCAAAACAAAAATAAGAATAAAATAGTAATACCAAATGGAAAAATATCCAAGAAATGGTGCAATATCCTCAATTTTCCGCCTAACAATTACTGCGATGCCTTGAGTGGAAAATAGCAGCATTGGAAGAAAAATAAGAAGGGCATTTTTCCCACCTGTTTCCCAATTTTGATGTGACAGTATCTTTCTACTAATATCTAAAGAAAAAAGTAAAAGAAAAAGTATTGCAACTATTACAATCGCCAATCTATAAAAAGGTATTTTGCTTTTCCATAGAGAAATAATTCCAATAAAGAAAGATATGATAAAAAGAATTGTGTAAGCAATAAAAATAGGAGAAAAAGGATATACATCATGAAATCCCAAAAATCCAGAATAATGCATAAATGTATGGCGAAATCCCCACATGCTTACAATAACTGCACTTAGAGGGGAAAGATAATGGCCATTTGTTATAGGTGCTCCAAATGCAGGTGCAGCCATAACTGGCGTTTTATAGCGGATAAAATTAAGAATAAACCAAGGAATTTGCGTAGATAATACTACTAAAAAGAAAATTAGAAATGATTTTATCGACTTCTTAACATTTTTTGTTTGTATATATAAGTATATTGCAAGTCCGGGAATAAGAATTATTCCAGTTATTCTTGCTAAGCATGCTGCTCCAACAATAAGGCCAAGAAGAATGAGGCTTTGAATTTTTAAAATATTTTTATTCAATTTTATAATGTAAAAAAAGAATAACGCAGCAAAAAATGCTGGAGAAATATCTGGAGAAATACTTGTGCTAGACTGTAAAACAAGTGGATTAAGTGCAAAAAGAAGGGTAAATGACTGAGCTATTTGTTTCTTCTTAAAAAGAAGAATACATATATTATATGCTGCAACAACTGTACCAAAATAAAAGAGACCAGACGTAAATCGTACAAAATAGACTTGTGTAAGAAGATTCGCATGAAGAAATTGCGCAAGAAGAAGCATCCCCGCAGCAGTGAAGTAATATAATGGAGAATTGTATGCCTGACCAGCAATAGGAGCAAATTGAGCCTTTTCTGATATAGAATAATCTCTCCTTCTTTGTACGTCACTTTTTTTTATCTTTTCAAAATTTGGAATAATACTGTCATGAAGGATAACATCTTTAAAAAGAGCCTGTTGTCTTTCTCCAGGGTGTTGGTTGGTGGGGACATTATAGGTAACATATGGGTAAATTCCTTTAGCAATCCAATATGTTGCATCAAAATGAGATTGCTCATCTGGTGCTTGAAAAGGGGGCAGAAGGAAGAAAAATATCCAATATGAAAAGAAAATAAATAAAAAGGTTTTTTTCATAATGACTATTCAGAGCTAATATTATAGCCTTAATCTTAATTTAGCAAGATATATTGTAGAAAAACATCTAAGATTGATGTATCATCTCGGTATGATTTATGACTGTTTTACTTTTTTCAATGAGCTTGAAATTTTACAAATTAGATTACATGAGTTAGATTCTGTTGTCGACAAATTTGTCTTAGTAGAGGGATCTGTAACTTTTACAAATAAGCAAAAGATTCTATACTTTGAAAAAAATAGGAAGTTATTTAAGGAATTTGAGAAAAAGATAATTCATGTCATTGTAAAAGATAATCCAAAGTCTTCTAACCCATGGGATATAGAAAGGTTTCAATTTAATGCAATACAACGAGGATTGAAAGGTGCAAAAGATGATGATGTAATTTTGCTTTCCTGTGTTGACGAAATACCTAAAAGTGAAAGAATTAATGAATGGAAAGATAGAGAAAAGAGTAAAACGAAAGTATTTCTCCAACGTCTTCATTACTATTTTTTAAATTATGTTAGGGCAGATAATAATTTTTGGAAAGGGACCAAAATGTTACAAAAAAGACATATCAAAGATTATAAAGATTTATATGCAATAAGACAATTTGATAAAGCCATACCAATATCGGATGGAGGTTGGCATTTTTCTTATATGGGTGGAATAAAAAGAATACAAGAAAAACTAAAGTCATTTTCCCATACAGAATTTTCAACAGGAAAGTACGTTAATAGCAGCTTCATTGAAAAGACCATTCGCAGTAAGTCTAATTTATTTGAAGATTTTATTTTATTTAAAACCGAAAACATTCAAAATCTACCTAAGTATGTTAGGATAAACTCTAATAAATTCAACAAGATACTTAGTCCATATAAGTCAAAAATAGATGAAAATTTCTTAAATTTCTTTAAAAAATTAATCTTTAAATCACACAAGTTTTTGAGGCATCATTCTAGATCAAATAGTGTATAATACTCCTATGCTAAAACGAGTTCTGGTAGTAGGCGGTGCAGGATACATTGGTGGCGCAGTTACAAATACATTATTGGATAGAAAAATACCATTTTCTGTATATGATAATTTAACATACGAACAGCAATACCTGAAACCTGTAGAGTTTATATTTGGTGATATTAGGAATACAGAAAAACTAAAAAAAATTCTTAAAAAATATAGTCATGTGATTTGGCTTGCGGCATTAGTTGGAGATGGTGCATGTGCAATTAAACCAGAGCTAACTAAAACAATTAATCAAGATTCACTAGAATGGCTCTCAAAAAATTATGAAGGTAGAATAATTTTTACTTCTACATGTTCGGTTTACGGAGCAAACCCTGATCCGGTTACTGAAGAATCTCCAACTAAACCACTTTCAGTTTACGCAAAGACAAAGCTAGGGGCAGAAGGATTTCTTAAAGAAAAAAATGCACTTATTTTTCGTTTGGGTACGGCATTTGGAATTGCTGATACCTACTCTCGAACACGAATGGATCTGGCAATCAATTATATGACGATGAAT
>DASQJJ010000077.1:0-25867 GCA_035631115.1 Candidatus Eiseniibacteriota bacterium | reverse complement strand
AAGCATAATGGGTGGGTATGACGAAGCACTTTTCCTAGACAAGCAGGGCCATGTGGTAGAAGGAAGTGCAGAAAATTTGTTTCTTGTATCCAAAAATACTGTGTATACCCCTCCTATTTTTGATGATATTTTGCAAGGAATAACCCGGGATACAGTATCTACATTACTGGAAAAAGAGTTAGGAATTTCTGTCCACGAGCAAAGTATGAGGAGGACACAATTGTACCAGGCTGATGAAATATTTTTAGTAGGGACAGGAGCAGAAGTATTACCGGTAACATATGTGGATGGAAGAAAAGTAGGCAGTGGAGATATAGGCCCAATAAGTAAAAAAATAAAAACCCTCTATCAACAAGTGGTAAGGGGAGAGAATCCAACATATAGCTCCTGGCTCACTTCCTTGAGTTTTAAGAGAAAGTAAAGATGTTTACAACCCATCCTGATCTAGTAAGTACTATTTAGTATTGAGAAATTAGTAATTGAAAAAAATCTAGCTACCAGCTACTATCTACTAACTACTTTATGACAAATAAGCATCCAGAATATCAATACCTCGATCTTCTTAAAGAAGCACTCAAAGATGGAATAATAAAAATAGACAGAGGGACAGATATAAAACTTCATTCTCTATTTGGCCGGATGACCAAATACGATTTATCCAAAGGTTTTCCACTCCTTACAACAAAAAAAGTCTATTGGAAGGGAGTAATCCATGAGTTGTATTGGTTTCTTTCTGGACAGACAAATATAAAATATTTGGTTGATAATAATGTGCATATTTGGGACGACTATCCATATAAGATGTACCGAAAGAAACAAGAAACAAGTAACAAGAAACAAATTTTATCAAAGGAAGAGTTTGTTGAGAAAATCCGCACCAATACTGCATTTGCTAAAAAGTGGGGGAATTTGCCAAGAATTTATGGAGAAATGTGGCGAAAATGGCCCACTAGGACAAAAAGGACCATAGACCAACTTGCATGGGTGTTGCAGGAAATGAAGGAAGACCTCGATGCCAAAAATCTTATTGTTACCTCATGGAATCCAGAATACATGTATACCATGGCAACATTTGAAGATGCCAATAGATTCCCAATTTGCCACAATATGTACCAAATTTCCAATAGGAATGGTTATTTGGATTTACAACTCTACCAAAGAAGCGCAGACCTTTTCTTAGGAGTGCCATTTAATATAGCCAGTTATGCTTTACTTACGTTAATTTTGGCAAAAATTGCAGGACTTAAGCCAGGAATTTTTACTCATACTTTTGGCGATGTGCATGTGTATGATGACCATGTGCCAGCAGTAAAGGAGCAGCTAAAAAGAAAACCTCGTGCTTTTCCTAAAGTAGTATTCAACCACAATTTTACAACACTCGATGAATTCAAGCCGGAGTATATAGAATTACTTGATTACGATCCATATCCAGTAATAAAAGCAGAGTTAACGATTGCAGGGGGATTATACGATAAAAAAACAGGAAAAATGGCGGGGTAAGTAGATTATTGTTGTTCTTCTTGCTGACTCTCTGATCCGTGTTGTTTTCGCCATGCAATTCTAGCTCCTTGGGGTAAATTCAAAAAAGTTCTCCAACCACGTCTTGTTCTTGCTGCTGCATCTTGGACCACAGGTTTTGCTGCATCAAGAGCTCTAGTAGCTGCATCCTTTGCCGCTGGTACTGCTGCGTCAGCAACTCTACCTGCGACTCCAGCTCCAATGCGTGCATGACGAGCAAGGTCTCCTGGATTTTCAGAATAGTGCCTATGAAGCGCTCTACCTCCGAGTATTAATAGCCCTCTAAAAAGATCTCTTCCAGCCATATTACTTGCATAGTACTCTTTATTAATTTTTTTGTCAACTTATAGTCTGGGTTCCTGTCATTTCAAATCAAACTGTCATGCTGAATTTATTTCAGCATCTCCTAGGTAGATTCTTAATCTGTCATTTCGAACGAAGTGAGAAATCTCTTAAGAGTGAGATCTCTCAGTCACTTTGTTCCTTCGAGTTGACAGAGTATAATAAAGGTATGCGAATATCTGCAATAGCAATTATTTCTAAAAATAGAGGACTGGGGAAGGATAACAAGCTCCTTTTCCACATTCCAGGGGAGTTGCCACGATTAAAACAAATTACCATGGGACACCCACTTATTATGGGAAGAAAAACATACGAGTCTATTGGCCACCCCTTACCAGGCCGATTGAATGTTGTGATTACAAAAGATGTAAATTTTAAAGCTGAAGGAGTGGTGGTTGTTCATTCTCTTCAAGAAGCTATTCAGGAGGGTATCAAGTATTATGTATCAAGTAGTAAGTATGAGGAAAAAGAAAAATCAAATATACCTAATACACAATACCTAATACGTAATACAGAACAGGAACTGTTCATCCTCGGTGGCGGACAAATATTCAAAGAAGCACTTCCTCTAACCGATAGACTGTACCTTACTATTGTCGACACAGAAGTCCCTGCAGATGTATTCTTCCCAGAATACGAAAAGGAATTCACAAAAGTAATAGAAAAAGAAGAAAAGACCGATTGGGAATATCCCTACAGATTTCTTACCCTAGAAAAAGAAAATTAGTGAGGCTTACTTCCTTCAATTCCAAAATACTCCCGTACTAAGAATTTATCTGCATCTCCCAGCGTTAGGCTATATGCATGGCTTTTTGCTTCTAAACGCTGAGTAGGAGGGAATCCATCTGGATATACTTCGGACGGTGTGCCAGTAATAAATTGAATAATACCCATATCCTCCAAGACTTGTAATTCAAATCCTCCAGAAATACCAGTAATATCTTCTTTTCCATTTACTTTACTTGCTTGCTCTGCTGCCCGTGCTACATATTCATCAAATCTATCTGTTGCCAAGCTTGCAACACCATCAACAGAAAGGAAAATAAGAGATTTTTGTAGACTCACTGCATTATTCATTGGGTCTTGTGGATTATGAATAACCGTTGCCAACTCGGTAAGGTAGGGAATAGTGGTCCAGTTATAGACAGCAGCAGTAAGGGCAAGTTGTTGGAATGTTTTGCGTACTGTCTCAAGTGGCTTTTCCACTCTTTCATTTTGTGGTTTTCCAATTCGCTCAAATGCCAAAGAAGGCAAATGAGTAGATGGGTCGTCAACAATAACAGGAATTGCATTGAGTTGGTCTGTTGCCATAGTTACATGGGGACGGTTGCGGACATCTCGTCTACTATCTTCCTCGGACATTGCAATAATGCGTGCAGCATCTACTGCCTTGGAGGTTGCGTCTACAATAACATTTTCCGTATGCCATTCCTGCGCTTCTGGAATACGAATAACATCTAGCTGATGTGCTTGTGCTAAGGACAGCATTTTATCTACCTTTCTATTATTGCTACTGGCAATAGCAACAGTTATTGGCATGTCAGTACTTTTGGGGAGTGTGCCGCTTTGAGCATGGCGGAATGTGTGGCCTAATTCTGCGCGTGCTGCTGCAAAGAGGGCGTCGTTGCCAGTGCGGAATCTCTCGGTGCTGTCAAAAATAAGAGAGGCGTAATTTTCTTGGGCACGTGGGAAAGTTGCAGATTCTCTGCTAATAGCTACTGGATGCAGTGGGCGGGTAACCCGCGCTTCGATCCTTTCCATATCAAATCAAAAAAATACACAATGCATTTTTTTGGCGAGAAAAAAGGGAAAAAGAAAATGAGGATTTTTGGGCTTCCATAATTTATTTTATGGGAATGCGTTGTTGTCGTCAATGGAGGAAAATTTCTATAAGACTAAAAATACATAATTTGTTCTGCACAGAACAGAAACACAGATACTTTTTTAATAAAATCCAACAATCCCAATACGCCTTGGGTTTTTATAGTACATGATTTTTGTTATAGATTTTGGAGGACAGACTGCACATCTTATTACCAGGCGCTTAAAAGACCTTGGCGTATCTACACAGCTCATTCTCCCTGAGAATTCATATAAAGAAATTACTAATAAAAATCCTGCAGGACTTATCTTTTCCGGTGGACCTTCTTCTGTGTATGAAAAAGGTGCACCAACAATTGACAAGAAGATTTTCTTACTTAAGATACCAATGCTTGATATTTGTTATGGCCTACAGCTTAGAGCACATCTTTTAGATGGAAAGGTTGTTTCTGGTACGAAGGAGTATGGTCCGGTAAAGCTTACCTTGCAGAAAAAAGCATCACCTCTAACAAAAGGACTACCTACATCATTTACTGTGTGGATGAGTCATGGAGATAGTGTGCTATCTATGCCAAAAGAATTTCGCATCTTAGGGTCAAGTGACACAGTAAAATATGCCTTTGTTGCAGATGAGAAAAATCATCGATACGGATTGCAGTTTCATCCAGAAATAGAGCACACCCAATACGGCAATGTGATTCTTAGCAACTTCATTGCTGTGTGTAATATTACCACGTCAAAACATGAAGTAAATCCCGAAGACATGATTGAAAAAATCCGATCCACAGTAGGCAATAGTTATGTTATTGGTGCAGTCAGCGGAGGTGTGGACTCAACAGTTGCTGGGGTACTTGCCGCACGAGCAATAGGGAATCATTTTATTCCCGTATTTGTTAACAACGGACTTATGAGAGAAGGCGCGGAGCAATCGGTAAAGAATTCATTTAGTCTTTTTGGTGTTAAGCCAATTATTGTGAGAGAAGAAAAGGAAATGCTCAAGCGTCTTATTGGCAAAGAAGATGGAGAAGAAAAACGTAAAATCATTGGCAATTTTTATATAGAACTTTTTGAAAGAGAAGTACAAAAACAACTCAAAAAAGGACGGGACGTACGATTTTTACTGCAAGGGACAATTTTTTCCGATGTTATAGAAAGCAAGGGAAGTAAGCATGCGTCAAAAATAAAATCGCATCATAATGTTGGAGGCCTTCCAGTCTATATGAAGTTGCAATTACTCGAGCCCTTGCGAGAGTTGTATAAAGACGAAGTACGAGCATTGGCCAAGCAGATTGGCTTGTCTCATGAGATTGCTTGGAGACAAGTTTTTCCAGGACCAGGGTATGCAGTACGAATTAGAGGAGAAGTAACGCCAGAGAGACTCAAGCAAGCAAAGTATGCAGACAGCATACTTGTGGAGGAGTTACAAAAATCTGGATGGTTGGAAAAAGTATATATGTCATTTCCTATTATGTCTGGTGCCTTTTCAACGGCAGTAAAAGGGGATGGGCGACATTTTGGAGAAGTTATTGCACTTCGCGTTATAGAATCTGCAGATATTATGTCAACAGTATGGAGTCGACTCGAATATGACCTTCTGCAAAAAATTTCCTCACGAATTGTGAATGAGGTGCCAGGAATTTCTCGTGTAGTCTACGATATTACCACTAAGCCCCCTGCAACAATGGAATGGGAATAAGATTATCTTCGTTTGCGAGCTATTTGTTGGGTGGGAGGAGCTAGGAATTCATGAATTGCTCGAGTTGCATCCTCAAAAGAGGCATATGTCTTTAATTGAAAATGAGGATATTTTTGTGCTGCTCCTCTTATCATTCGATACGATAACTCATCAATATTATCTGTATGAATGAGACCAAGTATAGGAGTAAGATTTTTACCAAGTGTTGGCTTGTCTAATGCTCGTTGGAGTTCCATTCCTACGCCAAAACTTATTCCATTCACGAGAGCCACAACATGAGTTGCTTGGTCAACCAATGACATATCTTTTCTATAAATTCGTAAATCCTTTTCTTGGGGAGAAAGCTGGTCCCATTCTTCTGAAGATATTCCCTGAACACCAAGCATTGCAGACCTAAATTCATCTGGTTTTCGTCTTGCAGATATTGCAACCTGTGGGTCAAGTATCGTCGCACCTTTTTCCTGCATGTATCCAGTGAGTTGCTCGGGTAATTCGTAGTCTGCTTCTTCAATTCCACCAATAGAGCCAGAAAAGTAAAGTTTTATTCCTCTAAAGGGCTGTTCTGGTGTTGAGGTAGATTCGGTTTGCATTTTTTAGAAAACTTTTCTAAAAATTCTTCTTTTGGATCTTCTTGCAGCTTTGCGGATGGTATGAGGATCTCCATCTACTAATTTTTGCCGTTTGGCATCAACGTATGGTCTAGTAAGGAAAAACATTTCTGTGGCCAAATCCCTATATGCAGGGTTAATGTAGTTTTCAGATGATGGGTCATCGCTTGGAAGAACAACCGTAATGCCTTTTTGCTCACGTCTTGTTCGCCAAAATTCTGTTGGAAGCATCTGCTCTCTCCCATCAAGCATTGTCCCTGCCTCTGGGTCTGCAGTTGCTATGAGTACTTGATCTGGTCTGTTTGCGGTAAGTCTGCGATAGCATCCGATACATGGTTCAAGAGAGCAGAAAAGAAGCTTTTGCTCCTTATCATGAGGTGCTTTACGGATAAGAATATTTTTTCTATCAACCGTTTCACCTCTAACAAGTGCCTCCATTTCGTCAATGACCATTTCCTCTGCATGAAGATGGGTATTAACTTTATTAACCGATGCCTGTCTTCCAAAAAGAATCGTTTCTTTCCCCCCAGAGCGGTATACATATAAGGCACCCACTCCATAACTTTCTTCTTTAAAAGCACGCAGTCCCTCCTGAAGAGCCAGGGCAAAGTATTCCTGAAAAGAGTAGGGTTGTGCCTCAGCTTTCATGGCTGGCAAAACATACTTCTCCATGAAGTTTGCATAAGCATTTATTGCTTCTTTGCTTGAGGGGTCTTTTTCAACAGCAGCAACTAAGGCCAGTCTTTTTTGTTCAAGAGTTTCTTGGTCTAATACTTCTTTGTGTACCATTTGAAGAATTATAGGGTTATTAGAGGAGAAATTCTGTTCTTATAAGAACGAATAATTTGTTCTGTAGAGAACATTTTTTAGGCAAGAAGGGTAATTTTTTTAGAGGACATGGATATTTTCTTGGCATTTCGTAAAAGATGAAGTACTTCAGTAACACGGGGTCTTGTAGCGCCAACAATGTTGGCAAGAGCTTCTTGTGAAAGGGTAATAGTCTTATTCTCCAAGAATTGCGAAAGAAAGGTAAGCAAAAGGTATGTTCTTTGGTATAAATCATTGCCAAGCCGGATGCTTTGCAACTCGCGATAGTCTTCTAATTTTGCAAGAATTACGTTATACATTCTTTCCCATAGGAACGGATTTGTCTGGAGGAGTGCTATAAGATCTTTTTTATGAAAGACAAGTACTCTTGTTGGCTGTAGTGCTTCTATTGTTGCGCTTGCAGGTTTATTATGCAAGTCCATAACTCCCAAAATGTCGTTGGTTTTTTCTAGGGCAAGAAAAATTTCTTTACCTTGTGAAGTAAGCTTATAGATTTTTACCAACCCTTGAGAAATAAAAATAATTTTATCATTTACTAAGCCTTCTTCTATAAGAATTCTTCCAGGTTTGTAGGTCAAATACCTTGTCTTACGAGCAATTTCTTGTAGTTGAAGGGGATTTAGGCCGCGAAAGAGAAAGGAAGAAGAAAGAAGATGAAGGATGTCTTGATACTGACTCTCCATAATGGATTATATAACCTGTAGTATAATTTGTCAACAAGGTAATTTTCTGTTCTGAAGAGAACAGAAATATAAAAAAGAAGTGGGTATACTCACTCAATGGCAACAAAGAATCAATCAACTAAGCAACCCACACGAAGGCCTGCAAGTAAAAAATCTGCAGACACTTCGAAAGAAATAGGTAAAGAATGGGAATGGACTCTAAAAAGATTTGGAGACAAAAAATAATTCCACTCTTTACATTCTCCCAAAAATCATTACAATGACTGTGGATTGATGACTACTATTCCGTATATAAAAAATTCCTTTTACCGTAAGATACTCAATACCGTTGTAGACAATAACCTGCCTGTGGGCAAAGCAGGAAAAAAGCAATCTCTTTTTCTTTTTGCCACCAGAAATCAGAATAAGTTAGCAGAATACGAGCGTCTTCTTGGAGAAAAAGTAGACGGCGTCGATTTAAAAGTCCCAGAAATTCAAGACCCAGACCCCATAAAAGTATTAGAGGAAAAAGCAAGAGCAGCATATGCGCTGTATGGAGAGCCTGTATATGTAGAAGATTCTAGTCTTACCCTTACTTCTTTGGACAATATGATTGGTCCCTATGCCGACAACGAGACAAATTCTCGAGTAAAATTGGAAGCAATTTGCCGAATGTACCTGTCGGACCAGCTAAGAAGTGCAACGCTTTTGGTTGGTATTGCGCTTTTTGACGGTCAAGACGTGTACACATGGATTGGGGAGACAAAAGGAAGTATTAGCGAGCGTCCAAAGGGCGACAATGGATTTGGCTTTGACCCTATCTTTATACCTTTTGGCACAACAAAGACCTTTGCAGAATTGTCGGACAAAGAAAAAGATGTGTACTCGCCACGACGTCTTGCCTTGGAAAAGTTACAGAAGAGCCCACACTTGCCAAAAAGTCCTATTTTCGCTCTTCAGGAGCCGTCCGAATTCCAGCTGTCCCGCATTCAAAAAAAGCAGTTGGTTAAAAATCCCAAAGCACTTCGCTTTGCTTTTAGTCTTCAGTCTTTACAGATTGCAGGAATAAAACCAAATACACAGCTGTTGGTTAATAAATACGTTCCATTTGTCCAAAAATCATACAGTAATGGAGCAGTGCGAGAATATACCGTAGACCCAACATCTGCCTCTATGGGGCTTATTCTTCTTACCGAAGTAGACGTAAAGACTGTCCCAAATCGTAATGGGAGTCTGCGGCCAATTCGCCTTGAGACAACCAGCACAGGCGACCCTGTACTTTTCCAAATGGGTCCTAAGACAATAGAAATTGTCCTGGCCTCCAGAATAGCAGAGTACTTGGACATGCATAGTACAGACATGCACGACCATGTGCGAGACTTACTTTCTGGAAAAATTCCTCATGTGCCAAGAAGCAACACCCCCTCACCAGTATTGGAGGGACTGTTGGGAATGAGGTCTCATACAGATGTGGTTACGGGTCAACGAGTTGTGGAAAGACAAGCAAATATTGCCATTGCAACAAAAGAGTTGGGGTATAAAAGACTGTCATCAGAGGGTCTCTTGAGCCGGAAAAAAGCAGCACAAGGAATTCTTATGCTGGGCCCAGATGGAGTCGTATCATCGCTCTATTCCTATGGTGGTATGCCACCAACAACTGGGTCGGTAGATTCACTCGTTACCGCTGCCATGTCGTACATGCGGGGATGGATTCCAAGAAATGGCGTCTTTGCAGGAAATTTTCCAAGACAATTGGCTCTTTTTAAAGAGGCAAAAGAAAAAATTATGTCTTTTGGATTGCCCAAAGATATACAAGAGCAGGTAATTGCACAAATTGGTATTGCTGTTGGATGCGACAATCCACAAGAAATAGCACTGCAAATGAAAGCATTCAGGCGTCTTGGCGGACATGCTGCAAGAATTTACACAACCAATCCAGATAGGCGAATTGTTGAGACTGCAAAAGCAATACGGGATTCTGTGGGACCGGATTTTCTTATTTGTGTTGGTCCAGTAACCGATGAAGAGCAGGCAATACGCTTAAAGCAGGAAGCAGATGTGCAAATGTTTTTGGTAGGACATGGTGGAGGGGAAAATTGTACGAGTCTTACTGCAGGGGGAGCAGCAAATTCTGTCGAGTTGTTATACCTGTTGTACCTTAATCCATTATTCAATGATTGTCTTATTGGACTCGAGGGCGGTACTGGGACAACCATTGGCGCATTGCTGCCCCTTTTGGATGTTATTTCTTTAAATAAGCGGGGTATTGGTGGGTACGAGACAACACAGGGATTGTATTACCTTAAAGCACGTCGTGGAAAAGAAGAGCCAGTTATTCCATATCATGGAAGTGCGAGCGCAGCAACACAGCTTATTGAAAGCTATATGGATCCTACTATTGCCAAAAGACGTTTGGGACTCGATGGAATTGTACGGGCGGTCGAGGGAAAGGTAAATTATTTAGTGCTCAATGACGCACTGCGAAGTAATGTAAATGCCATACGGGAGAATAGGTCTCATGCAGGACTTGCACTTGCCGACCAACAGTCTTTGTCTTTGTACCAACTTCGCAAAAGAGTAAAAAAGTACGGACATAACCACATAGGTATTTCCAGTGCATCAAGTGTGATTGCTGGCGAGCACAGAAGTGGCGTTTAGGGTTAATTATGTCTAAATCGGAATCAACAGAAAGATGGGACAGACTGCAAAGAGCAACCAGCTTTGAAGGTTTAATTTTTAAAAAATACAAACCTAGAAAACACAGAAGTGCAGATATGAGTAAGCCGCCAACACGAAAAAATATTAGGAAAGCCACCGCATACGACCCAACAAACATATTACATAGTCTGGATGTAACAAGAAATAACGATCAGTAAATAATCCATGATTTTATTTGATATAGTTTGTTGATAATTTTGCCTCTTGTTTCACTAATCATTTCTTTCTATAGTGGTCAAATAGTATGTTGAAGCATTTACAAAAAGAAGACCCACAGTTGTACACAATTATTAAAGGAGAAGAAAAGCGTCAAAAAGAAGGGCTCGAAATGATTCCTTCAGAAAATTATGTGTCTAGTGCGGTAGAAGAAGCAGTCGGGTCTGTCTTAGAGAATAAATATGCAGAAGGGTATCCAAAAAAGCGGTACTACACAGGAAATGAATACGTAGATCCACTCGAAAGTACTGCCCAGGAGCGTGCAAAAAAGCTTTTTGGTGTTGTACATGCAAATGTGCAGCCTCTGTCCGGTGCACCTGCTAATTTAGAAATTTATGCGGCGATTTTCCAAGAAGGCGATGTGGCATTGTCTCAGCTGTTGTCTCATGGAGGGCATTTGTCTATGGGTCAGACAGCCTCTTATACGAGTAAATATTACCCGACACAGTTTTACCATCTTACCGATGATGGAGAAATAGATTTTGACGAGCTCAGGGCACTCGCTCGAAAAGTAAAACCAAAAATTATTTGGGCAGGTGGGACTGCATACACAAAGATTTTTAAATGGGAAAAATATGCAGAAATTGCCGACGAGGTAGGTGCATACTTTATTGCAGACATTTCTCATATTGGTGGACTTGTTGCAGGGAAGTCTCATCCATCTCCTGCAAAATACGCACATGTTATTATGACAACAACCCACAAGACACTTCGTGGACCACGAGGAGCTATGATTTTGGTTACAGAAAAAGGACTTAAAAAAGATCCAGATTTACCAAGAAAAATTGATTATGCAGTTTTTCCAGGTCTTCAGGGTGGGCCACACATGAATAAAATTGCGGGTATTGCAGTTGCGCTTAAAGAGGCAGCAACTCCAGCATTTAAAAAATATTCTGCACAAATTGTTGCCAACTCCAAAACCTTAGCAGCAGAATTTAAAAAATATGGATTTACTCTCATTGGTGGAGGGTCGGAAAATCACATGATTTGGATGGACCTGCGAAATAAAGGCATTGAAGGATGGCATGCGCATGTTGGACTAGAAATGGTACACATTTTTGGCAACAAGCAAACAATTCCCAATGACCCCAAGTCTCCTTTTTTCCCAAGTGGGTATCGCTTAGGTACTCCTGCACTCACAACCCGTGGTATGAAAGAAAAAGACATGAAGACAGTTGCAGCATTTATTAACGAAGGAATAGAAATACTTCGAGCATTAAATAAAGAAGGCATGAGTACAGGAGATAAGGACAAAGACAAAAAAGCTCGGGATGCCTTTAAACTTCGTCTAGTGAAAAGTAAGGAATTGGCTGCGCTTCGAAAAAAAGTTATTGCCTTTGCTAAAAAATTCCCCGTTCCAACAGAAGAAAAATAATTCTGCCTTCTTTATACTAGTGTATTACTCATCATTGACACTTTGAAAATTTCCTATATACTTCGGGAATGAGAGTTGAAGAAAATACAGAGTTTGGTGAGGAATCTACGGGAGATTATCAAGGATCTGCTCGTCATAGGATAGCGAGATGGGTTAGAAATTCGGGAAGAGGGCGTGTTCACAGTCGCGCTGACCTATCGGGAGATACTCAAGCAAATCGTGCAAAAACAAAAGTATTATATGCTCCAAAAAGATTAAGGCATGCAAAATACACTCATGCGTAAGGATAAATAGTTCTTGTAATCTTCTTGTTTTTTTAAAAAAATATTTTATAATATCCTACATATGAGTGGCAAGAAAAAAGGATTTGGAAGAACAAGCACACGTCGATCAGGTAATTCTGTACGGAGAGCAGGAAGAGAAGGTAGTAAGGAGGACAGGGAATTAAGAATTGCCATGAGAGAAGCAGAAAAACACGGTGTTTCACTTAGAGGAGGTCCCGACAGCAGAGGGAGAGATAGGGGAGGTCGTGGTGAAGATAAACAGAGAAGGTATTAATTTTCTCTTGTTTTCCTGCGTAGGTTCTGCTATAATACATTCATCAAACATATCTAGCTCATATAATCCTTGAAACTTCAAAGCTAGATAGGTGTATAAAGGATTATTCAATATATGAAAGCAATCACATTAGAAGAACTTCTCGAAGCTGGATGCCATTTTGGCCACCAAGTTACCAGACAAAATCCAAAAGCACGCGAATTTATTTTCGAAGCTCGAGATAATATCCATATTATAGATTTAGGCAAAACAAAAGAAGGCTTAGAAGATGCAGCTGCATTCCTCTTAAAGTTAGCACAAGATCCAGAAAGTACTCTCTTAGTTGTTGGTACAAAAAGACAAGCAGTGTCGATTATCGAAGAGGAATTGGCACGGGTTAAAGAAGTTGCAAAAGATAAAGACTTAGGACTTTTTAGTGTAACCAAAAGATGGATGGGTGGTACGCTTACCAATACTCAGGCAATTTCTCGAAATTACGCACGACTTAACGAATTAACAGATAGTATAAATAGTGAAGATTGGAAGCAGAAATACACAAAAAGAGAATTATCTCTTTTCGAAAAGGAAAGACAAAAATATGAGATGTACTATGGTGGTATTGTAAATATGAAAAAAATGCCGTCTGCACTTTTTGTTGTAGATACTCACACAGAAGATTTGGCAGTACGAGAAGGAAATAGAATGAAGATTCCAGTTGTTGGTATAGTTGATACCAATGCAGACCCAGATTTAATTGATTATGTTATTCCAGCAAATGATGATGCAGTAGGGAGCCTTAAGCTTCTTATTTCCTACATCTTCGATGCATGGACAGAGGGGAAAATGAAGCCAACCGAAGAGCCAGCACCTGTAGTGAAAGAATCAACTCCCAAGAAACAAGAAACAAAACCAGAAGAGCCAAAAACAGTATCTCCTGTCATTTCGAACGAAAGTGAGAAATCTCCTACTAAAGCCAAGGAAGAAAAGAAATTAGCTAAAAAAGTAGCAAAGAAAAAAGAATAATATGGCACTTGATTTAACACTTCTTAAAAAACTTCGCGAAGAAACAGGTATTTCTATTTCTGAATGCCGTCAGGCATTAGAAGAAGCAGAGGGAAATTACGATAAAGCACTCACACTTCTTAAAGCAAAAGCAGAAAAAGTTGCAGCAAAAAAAGCAGATAGAGAAACAGGTCAGGGAATTGTAGAGACATATGTGCATGGTAATGGCAAGATTGGTGTTATGGTAATGCTTCTTTGCGAAACAGATTTTGTTGCCAAGACAGACGAATTCAAGCATTTGGGTCACGAAATTGCTATGCAGGTTGCAGCAATGGATCCAAAAGATGTAGAAGAGCTCTTAAAACAGGAATATATTAAAGACCCAAGTGTAACCATAGAAAAAATGGTAAAAGAGGCAATTCAAAAAACAGGAGAAAATATTATTGTTAAGAAATTCGAAAGATTCGCTATATAATTCCTCTCTTTTCCTCATAAAATCACATAATTCCAATTGACAATCTTACACATAGCCGATACGCTACTAGTATGGTTGGAGAAACAGCTACTTCTGTTGTTGGCGCAAAAATTGTTGGACGAATAGAATCCTCAGTCTCGCCGGGCATAATGAAATCATCAGATAAAAGAGCAGCAAAAGAGCAGACTCGCGGTCGTGTTGAAGAGGCTAGATCTATTGTAGAAGTAAGAGGAGAAGATCTAGTGGGTCCAACAGAGGGGAGATTTGTTTCTCACATAAGAAGCCTTGCCAATAGAGAAAATGGGAAGATAGGGCAAGTTGCACGATTGCAGCAACAACTGCAGGATGCACCCAAGGAGCAAAAAGTAGGAATAAAAGAACAAATTCGTATGCTAACGCATGGCAAACGGGAAAGAGATGGACAAGGAAGAGAAATTGCAGGTACAGGTGGGTTTATGGCAGAAAGGGGCGCACGAATGTTTACTCCTTATGCAAAGCTTGAAGGAAAATATCTTGCTCGTATCGATAGACATCGTACCCAAGAGGCTGCTGCTGGAATGCATGCACTTTTTTTGCTTACAGGTAAGCAAAGTCTTGAAGAGATTCAAGCTATGACTCCAGAAGAAATAGCAGCACGAGAATTGCCTCAGGATTTTGGGCAATTAGAAGCACTTGCGGAGCAAATGTACAGAGCACGTACGCAAAGAAGTGCGGCAGTATTGGGATTACAGCAGGCTCATTCAGGTAGATATAGAGCAGATGCGCTTAATGGTACTCACACTCAGGAGCAGCGATTTAATCATCTTGATGAAGAGCAAACAGCACATTTTACCAAACCTTATGATGCTATTCGTACTGTAATACTTAATCCTCATGCGCAAGAGGCATCGTATCAAGAACTTGTTGCACGAGGAACAGCAGGAATAGATGCATATATTACACCCATTGCAGAGCAATTTAAGTTGACAGAGAGACAAGTAAGAGAATTTAAATCTAGACTTGGTATAATGCCGGATAATGTAATTGCTCGTGGCGGATATTACGAGCATTTACTGCTTGCAAGACAAGCACAAGAATTGGCAACAACAGCATATACGCAAGCAGTTTTAGATGCAGCAGATAATCCTCTTAAAGCAAATGCTGCAGTTAATTTTGCATGGCTCATGCAAGTTGCTATTCATGAAGAAGGACGGGTTATGAATCAAATTCTTGCTCTTCCAGAAATAGCAACACAACTTCTTGAAGCACAGCGTACTCTTGGTCATTTGCAACAAGATCAACTTGATGCTGCAACTCCATGGGCTTTTCAAGCAGCAGGAGCATTACTTGCTCATCCAAAACCAAGATGGTTGGATAGAAAGCCTGGTACTAAAGAGCCGGTGTCTTCTGCAAGGCAATCAGATGGTCAATCTCTTATTGCTAATCAGATACAGGTTGTAACAGATAGTCTTAAAACGATGCAGGACTTGGTGAGGTTGCCGTCTCAGCCAGCTGTAGCACCGCAAGTATAACATTATGGACGATACACAAAGTACCAATCAACAGAATCTTCTTCAGCAAATAAATCCTTCAGGGAGTAATCTTTCTGAGTTAGCAAAAGAGTCTGCATTGCGGCTGGAGGAAGAAAAAGAGATTATCGAAAAAGTAAAAGAAACAGCAAAACTTATGTCGACTCCAATGCCAGCATTACCAGATGCTCAAGCTTCGGCAGCAATACCTACGCCACAAGCAGCTCAACCCTTACCAGCAGTGCCTCAAGTACCAACTGAGGCGCCTGTACCTGCTGCAATAGTACAACCTGATACCACAGTGACATCGTGACATATTCGCTAGCCCATGGTAGAATAAATCCAATATGGAGCCAGTTATTCAAGAAGTAACATCTCGCATGGATAAAGTCCTCGAGCTTCTTAAGCACGATATTGCAACCATTCGCACAGGTCGTGCAAGTCCTTCTCTTGTTGAAAATATTGTTATTAGTGCATACGAAGGGTCTGCAAAATTAAAAGTTATCGAGTTAGCAACTATTGCTGCATCAGACACTCAGACACTCGTAATTACTCCCTTTGACCACGCAACAATTCATGAAATAGAAAAGGGAATTCAGGAGGCAAATATTGGGGTAAGTCCAGTTGTTGATAGTACGCATATTCGAATTTCTCTCCCTCCATTGTCTACCGAAAGAAGGCAGGAATTAATTCATCTCATGAAGCAAAAATTAGAAAATGGCAAAATCCTTCTTCGCCAAGCAAGACAAGATGGGATGACGCAGGTTAAGAAAGACGACAGTCTTTCTGAAGACGATGTAAAAAGAATGGAAAAAGAAGTCCAAACAGTTACCGATAAATACATGCTCTTAATAGAATCTCTTGGTAAGCAAAAAGAAGAAGAACTCCTCCAAATATAGTCATAATTGACTCATAGTAATAGTTTTAGTACAATACAAAAATGGTGAGACCAGAACTTCGTGTCCGTGCACAGCAATATCTTCAATTAAGACAACGGCAACTACTTGGTCAATCAGCCAGTGGAAGTCCTGATATGCAGAGACGAGATTACGGCGTAACAAATGCAGCATTAGCGGAGACACGGGCAACAGTAGTTATACGAAGAGCATTGGGTGAGTTAAATACTGGAGATGCAGGGAGTGCAATGGATCAAATAAGACGGGATATACGAGAGGTTACAAGAGAACTAAAAACATTGGGAGAATCAGATCTCGAAAGAAAACGTGGTCTTCTTACAACGAGACAAATCGCTTACGATGCACTACATGATTTGGATTGGCAAGCCGCAGAAGCATTACAAAAAAGAGGATTCCAATAAGTGAGACGCTACTAGATCTTTGCTTAATAACCGCTTGCAGCATTACCTAATAATCCTTTTTTTACTTTTCTCCACAACCGAGAACTTTTTGTTGCATGTTTGTGCTTAATATTGGCTGCTTCATCATTGGTCGTAGCTTGAATTCTTCTTCGTCCTAATGGACCTACGATAAATGCAGATGTTCGCTCTCTGACACTTTTTAAATTCTTCTCAACATCTGCGGGTAAAGAAGGACCATCTTTGTCTTGTTTTGTCATGTTCTTGATATAATAAATACTTTTTAAAAAAATGCAAGACCTTCTTTACTGGATAGAATCTTTCCTGTATTATGGAAGCTATGCTTCTTACGATTATTTCCTTCCTTCTTGTTCTCACGGTTTTGGTTTTGGTACACGAGTTGGGTCATTACCTTGTAGCAAAATTTTTCAATGTTAAAGTAGAAGAATTTGGATTTGGATTTCCACCGAAAGCATGGGGCAAAAAGATTGGTGAGACAGTGTATTCCATAAATTGGTTGCCAATTGGGGGATTTGTAAAATTATATGGAGAAGACGATGCAGGAAGTGGAAAAATAAATACTTCTCGCATAGGAATGTCTGGAATGGGTGGTCCTGACATTTTGTCTGGCGGAGTAAAACGAGGAGCAAAAGACTTGAATCGAGCATTCTTTACACAGTCTATATGGAAGCGTTTTCTTATTGTTTTTGCTGGAGTATTCATGAATTTTGTCTTGGCAACAGTGCTTCTTACGTATTTAGTAATGGCTCAAGGTATTCCAAATCCTGGAAAAGATGTTTTTATTGCAGCAGTTGTTAAAAATTCTCCCGCAGATAAGGCTGGAGTACAAGTTGGCGATAAGGTTGTCTCAGTAGATAGTGTTGCAATTACATCCTCAGAACAGCTTATTTCCTACACCAAGCATCATCTTGGACAACAAATTACATTAAAGATACAAGATACAAAAAACAAGATACAAAATACTGAAGTGATCCCTCGGGTTCACTACCCAAGTAATGAAGGCGCAATGGGTGTTGCAGTAGTAACGAATGTTATTGTTACAAAATATCCGTGGTATCAGGCCCCTTTTGTCGGACTTAAAGAAGCATGCTACCAGTCCTGGATGATACTTGTTGGCCTTGGGCAATTGGTAAGGCAGTTGGTGACTCGTGGACAAGTTCCACAAGGCTTAGCAGGTCCAGTTGGTATTGCGCAAATTACCGGACAATTTGTGCAAATGGGAATAAATCCAACACTTTCTTTGCTTGCGCTTTTGTCTCTTAATTTAGCAATTTTAAATGTGTTGCCAATTCCAGCACTGGATGGAGGAAGACTTTTCTTTATTGTTTTCGAGGCAGTTTTTCGAAGAAAGATTTCTCCAAAGGCAGAGGGGTATGCACATGCAATTGGTATGGCAGTGCTTCTTGCACTCATTGTCCTTATTACCTTCCATGATGTTGTGCGGATTGCCACCGGAGGAAGTCTGCTTCCTAAGTAAAGCAAGATCTATACGAATGAGCGTGCGCAACGGTTCGGCGAACCTAGTCCTGAGTCTAGGAGATCGAGAAGTAAGAGTTCTCGACTACGCTCAAACAATACATATATATGCAAATTCTTGTTGTTTCTGATTTTCAAAATGCTATAGACCGTGCAAAAGAAATTTTGTACGAAAAAGTGGATAGAAAAACAGTGCTATTTCTTTCAGGTGGTGCTACGCCAAAAAGTCTCTATGCCTCACTCGCAAAAGACAAAATTATTCATCCTGCAACTGTAGGTATGGTAGATGAGCGGTATGGGAAAAAAATGCATACAACAAGTAACGAGCTCATGATACAAGAATCAGGCTTATTGGAATATCTCGATACACAAAAAGTCCCTTTCTATCCAATTCTTGGCAAAAATCTTACGCGAAAAAATGCCTCCAAAGCATACGACCAGACAACAAGAGATTTATTTTTCCATTTTCATAAAAGCGTTGCCGTTATGGGAATTGGTACCGATGGACATATATCTAGTATTATTCCCAATAGAAAAGATTTTATAGACCCGTTATTTGAGGAGGGGAGAAAACAGCTCTTCGTGGGAGATTTTAATGACACAAAATCTGCATATAAAGAGCGTATTGGCATGACTTTTGCAGGGCTTTCGCTTATTGATTATTTTGTTGTGCTGGCATTTGGAAAAGAGAAAAAAAAGCCATTACAGCAAATGTTTTCCCAAGGAAGTCTCGAAGAAGTACCTTCGCGCTTTTTTATGCAACAAGCTCCCAATAATACCGTTGTTATAACCGACCAGCAAGTATAATAAAAAATCAAGAAACAAATCCCAAGATACAAATAAGCACCAAAAACCAAATTTCAAAAAGGTTTGATATTTTGATTATTGAATATCGGAATTTATTTGTTACTTGTTACTTGTAACGTGGAATTTTATAATGTAATTATGGATAGTCCATTTGTTTTTATTCTCTTTGGTGCAACAGGAGACCTTGCAAAAAATAAATTAATTCCCGCACTCTTCACTCTTTTTACCAAAAAAGAGCTTCCTCAAGATTTCTTTATTTTTGGCTTTTCCAGAAGAGAAATGACTGACGAAGAGTTTGGAGAATTCTTTCCAGAAGTCTCAGCACATCCTGCATGGCAGGATTTTGCCACACATCTTCATTATCAGCAGGGACTATTTGACGAAGAAAAAGGATACATAGAATTGGTAGAAAAATTAAAATCTTGCGACGAAAAACTAGGTGCATGCATAACACGTATTTTTTACCTTGCAAAGCCACCCAGCAACTACGATGCAATTTTGCAAAACCTTATTAATACCAAATTATCCGAAGGGTGTGGACAGGGAAGTAGCAAATGGACACGTATTGCTATAGAAAAGCCTTTTGGAAAAGATTTGGCAACAGCAAAAGCATTAGATAGTACTCTTGCAACAATTTTTGAAGAGCGGCAAATTTTCCGCGTAGACCATTATTTGGGAAAAGAGACTATCCAAAATTTATTAGTTTTTCGCTTTGCCAATGGTATATTTGACCCAATCTGGAATAAAGAATATATAGACCATGTCCAAATCACCTGGAGCGAGGAAAAAGGTGTTGGTACTAGAGGAAGCTTTTTTGACGGCGTAGGTCTTCTTCGGGATACTGCGCAAAATCATCTTATGCAGCTCTATGCTGCAATTGCCATGGAAATGCCAAAGAGCTTTTCCAAAGAAGGAGTACGAGATGTCCGTGCTGCAGCAATTAAAGATATTATTCCCATAGAGCCAGAGCAAGTGGGAGAGCGCGTTGTACGGGGTCAATACGACGGATATCGTGAGGAAAAAAATGTAGACCCCAATTCTTCTACAGAAACATTTGTTGCCCTAAAATTTTTTGTCAACTCAGAAAGATTTCGAGATGTGCCATTTTACATGCGTGCAGGAAAAAAATTGGCGAAGTCAGAGACAACAATTTCTCTTGTTTTTCGTCAGACCTGTCACATTCTTTTTAAAGAAATAGGCTGTCCAGAAGATGGGAATGTCCTTACTATTCGTATTCAACCTAATGAGGGAATTAGTCTACGGATTATTGCCAAAACACCTGGATCTCATTTGGCACTGCAACCAACAGAAATGCATTTTAATTACAAAGAACAATTTGGTACACAGGGGACAGGAGCATACGAAAAAGTCCTTACCGATATTATTACTGGTGACCAAATGCTTTTTAATAGGTCTGACGAGTTGGAAGCAAGTTGGACATTTATAGAAAAAATTACCAAAGGGTGGGAAAATTCAGAGTCAAAAATCATTACGTATGAGCAGGAGTCCAATGGACCAAAAGAAGCAGATGAATTAATAGAAAAAGATGGTAAGAAGTGGATAGAGTAAAAAAATTTCTAATTTCTAATTTCTAATCAAGTCCCAATTTGCCCAAATTATTTAGGTTAATTAGGTCAATTAGAATAATTAGGTTAATTTGCACAGAGAGGATTTTTCCAAATAAGAAAAACAGATTGACATATAGCAACAGAAATTAGTATTATTAGTAAGTCTTATGAATGACCGAGTTATCCTAACAAATAATTATTCGCCAAGTGCATCCCTGCTTTTGTAGCGGGGTATTTTTCGTGGAAAAATTACACCCCGCATAGCGGGGTTTTATTATGGGAAAAACGTATGTCATCCTGAGCAGAGCGAAGGATCTCATTCTAAAATATTTGAGATTCTTCACTTCGTTCAGAATGACGAAGGAAAGGAGGTAAATAAATGAATTGTATAATTTGTACCAAAACCAATCATCATCCAGATGGAGTAATTGCTGTTGTTGCAACATTTCCCCAACACTATTTCGCAAAAAATGTTTTGGAAGATGTGGAAAAAGCACACATTACTCCTGTTGGGACAACTATTATTTCGGGCGAGCAAAAAACCCTCATTGTGCAGTTGCACGGAATAAAAGATATTATCCAACTGGAAGGACTGTATATAGAAAGTATGTGTCGCAATAATAACGCACTTACGATAGATTTGCTCACAACAAAAAATCAATGCGATAAGCTTATGCAGCAATTTGCATAACACATATTATTCTTGTAAGTTCTAGAAAGAATTGCTATATTCTTTTTATGGCAAGTGACAGATTTAAATATTTTGAAGTAGAATACCATAGTAATGCGGAAATTACAGAGACTCCAGTGACAAGAGAAGAAGCAGAAAAAATATTGGACACCCCTCGAAGTCCTGGTGGCGGAGTTGTTGTTGTAGACACTGCAAATGGTGCTGCCAGACGTGTCGAACGAGTAACTATTCTTACTGGATATAGAAGAGACAAATATGGTGGACCTATACCTCTAAGAAAAGATGTAACGCGATTTAGTCCTTGGCGTGCCCCAAAAACAAGTTAAAAGTTTTTCCTCTTGTTTTAAGATATAAAAATCTGTAGTGTATGTAGGTATGTTGCTGGGTTTTTTAGGTCTTGGGAAAATGGGCGGACGAATGGTTACCAAACTTCTCCAAGATGGTCATGACATTGTTGTATGGAATAGATCGTATGATACAACGCGAGGGTTTGTTGAAACTCACAAAAAAACAAAAGGCAAACTTTTTGCAGTAGAAGATATTATTGATTTCAAAAATCTTTCTGATACGCCCCATGTCTTCTGGTCGATGGTATTATTTGGACAACCAACAGAAGATGTTTTACATGAATTAAAAAATGTTGTCGGGAAGGGAGATGTTGTTATTAACGGTGCCAACTCTTTTTACAAAGATACACAGAGACACTATGAAATGTTTAAAAAAATGGGCGTACATTTTTTGGGCATTGGGGTTAGTGGTGGAATACTTGCCCCAGACAATGGATTTCCACTCATGGTTGGTGGATCGGGGGTAGGGTATAAAAAGGTTATGCCTATTTTGGATAGCTTGGCCAAGCCACACGGAGGACACGAATATTTTGGAGAAGGAGGAGTAGGGCATTACGTAAAAATGATTCATAATGGCATTGAATACGGCATGATGCAATCAATTGGAGAAGGATTTGGGGTACTAGATAAAGGTCCTTACAAAATGGATTTAGAAAAAGTCGCTTCTCTTTGGACCAAGGGTACAATTATTGCAAGTTTTCTCATGGATAGGGCACGCGACGCATTACAAAAAGATGGAAAATTAGAAAAAACAGCAGGTTTTATCGAAGAAAATGGAGAGGCAAAGTGGACCATAGCACTTGCCAAAAAATTACATGTTCCAATTGGAGTTATTGAAGATTCGCTTACGTTTAGACAAGATTCCCAAAAAAGTAAAAGAGTTGAGAATTCTTTTGCAGCAAAAATGGTAGCAGCACTCCGCCACGAATTTGGTGGACATAAAGTAAAAGAAAAATAATCTAGTCTTGATTTTTTATACTTTATTTTGCTACATTATTTTTATGGCTGAAGGAGATAGACCACCAGGACCATTCGAGTCTGCAAATAGAAATCTTAGACATCATCTTATTCCACTCTCAGACATAGGAAGAATAAATTTGCAGAAATTGTATGAGTTAAGAGAACAGTATCAAGAAGGTGATAGTGGAATTGGAGATGTGGTTGATAGAAGTTTGTATATTCCCGATGCAGCGGTAAAAACACATGGTAAGCGTCTCGAAAGAGATCTTGGGCAATTGAGAAGAGAGATGTGGAGAGAGCAGAATCCAGGTGAGCAAGATCCACAAGAACCACATAGTGGTGAATAATATCCACAAAATTTGACAATTTCCATTTTTCTTTGCTATACTATTCCAAAGCGTTGAAAGAGATCCCACTCTGGAGCTGGCTGCGAAGAGCATGTACGAAGGCGAAATCGTAAAAGTCCGCACTCTTTATCACTCTATAGGCAGAGAAGAGCATGAATAAGTACAACAAGGTGGTACCGTCTGAAAAGACCCTTGTAAGAATCCAAAAATGTTTGGGTTTTTGCAAGGGATTTTTTTATGAAAACCAACGATTTTATACAACTTGAAGATACCTATTTGGCACATAATTATCATCCATTGGATGTAGTTATTTCTCGTGGAAAGGGAGTATGGGTGTGGGATAGCGAAGGCAAAAAATATCTTGATTGTCTGGGTGGATATTCTGCACTCAGTCATGGACATGTCCACAAAAAGATTCTTGCTGCAGCAGTAAGCCAAATGAAGCGTCTCACGCTCACTGGAAGAGCATTTCGCAATGACCAGCTTGGACTTCTTTCCAAAGAAATATGCCAAGCTTTCGGTTATGACATGTTTTTGCCTATGAATAGTGGTGCAGAGGCAGTGGAGACTGCATTAAAAGTAGCAAGGAAATGGGGATACGAAAAGAAAAAAGTAGAAAATGGAAAAGCAGAAATAGTAGCAGTATCAAATAATTTCCATGGGAGAACAATTACCATTATTAGTTTTTCCACAGAAAAGCAGTACCAGGAAGGATTCACTCCTCTTACAGCAGGATTTCGTATTGTACCTTTCGACAACATAGACGCTCTTAAAAAAGCTATTACAAAAAATACTGTTGCAATTCTTCTGGAGCCTATTCAAGCAGAAGGTGGTATTATTGTTCCAAAAAATGGATATCTTACAAAAGTTGCACAGCTTTGCCGGGATAATAATGTACTTTTCCTTGCAGACGAGATTCAGACTGGACTTGGCAGGACAGGAAAGTTATTTGCCTATGAGTACGATGAAAATGCCAAGCCAGACATTCTTATTTTGGGTAAGGCATTAGGAGGAGGATTTTATCCAGTCTCCGGAATACTTACCAAAAAATCTGTTATGGAAGTTATCCGTTGGGGAGACCACGGAAGTACGTTTGGTGGCAATCCATTAGCAGCAGCAATTGCAAGAGCGTCTTTGAAAGTACTCATAGAGGAAAAATTAGTTGAAAATAGTCAGAAAATGGGACAGTACTTTATGGAAAAATTAAAGACTATTCATAGTCCTTGGATTAAAGATATTCGCGGAAAAGGACTTCTTATTGGTGTGGAGCTCACAGAAAATTCCGGTGGGGCAAGAAAATTTTGCGAGCTTTTAGCAAAAGAAGGAGTATTGTGTAAAGAAACACATGATTTTGTTATTCGTTTTGCACCAGCACTTCTTATAACAAAAAAAGAAATTGACTGGGCAATGAGTAAAATAAAAAAGGTTTTGGAAAGGAGTGACATATGACACACATTAGTATTATTGGAGCAGGAAATATGGGTACAGCAATTGCAAAAGGACTCGTATCGAAAAAATTAGTAAATAACGAGCAAGTAACACTTACTACGTCGGCAACAAAAAATAATACAGAAGCAGTAGAAAAAGCAGATGTTGTTATTTTTGCTGTAAAACCTCAGCAGTTGGCCAATGTCTTGCAAGAAGTAAAAGGATATACGCGGACACAGCAATTATTTGTATCTATTGCAGCAGGAGCAACACTACATTCTCTAGAAGATATTTTAGGAAAAGATATGCATATTGTTAGGGCAATGCCGAATTTAGCTGCAAAAGTAAGTGAGTCAACAACTGTTTGGGTTGCCAATACAAAAGTAACAGAAGAAGAAAAAAAATATGTTATAAAAATGTTTTCCTCAATTGGAGAAGAAATTGAATTGGAGAAAGAATCTCAAATAGATATGGTTACGGTAATCTCAGGCAGTGGTCCAGCATATTTTTTCTATCTTGTCGAGCTTTTGGAAAAAGCAGGAGACCATTTTGGCTTGCCAAAAGATATGGTAAAAAGAATTGCCAAACAAACCCTTATTGGAAGTGCCGAGCTTTTTAAAAACTCCAAGGAAAATAGCAACGATTTTCGTATGCAAGTGACATCCAAAGGAGGAGTCACAGCATCTGCATTTGAAAAATTCGAAAAAGGAAATTTCGCCAAACTTTTCGAAGAAGGACTTTTGGCAGCATACCATAGAGCAAAACAATTGAATATAGAATGAGAAAAATACTTAATACCATATGAAAGTTTTAATGTGCAGACCAGATTATTTTGACGTTGTCTATGAAATAAATCCATGGATGGATGTACAGAATAGACCAGATAAGAAAAAATCTCTCAAAGAATGGGAGAATGTATATAAGACATATCAAAAACTTGGTGTTGAGGTACAGCTTATTGCTCCAGCAGTCGATCAACCAGATATGGTGTTTACCGCAAATGGAGGAATTGTTGCTGGTAAAACATTTATTAGTGGAAATTATCGGTACCAAGAAAGAAAGGGAGAAGAAAAACATTTTCAAAAATGGTTTAAGGACAATGGTTATACCGTAGTAACATTGCATCATTCACAAGGTGGGGAAGGAGACGCTCTATTTTATAGAGATACATTATACATGGGGTATGGGTTTCGCTCAGATAGAGCAGTGCATGATGAATTAAAAGAGCTATTACAAGTTAAAACAGTTTCTCTTCGTCTTATTGACCCTTATTTTTATGATTTTGACACAACATTTTGTCCTCTTGGTGACCGAGGGGTGCTGTATTACCCAGAGGCATATGACAAAAAAAGTAAAGATATAGCAAAAAGTATAGACGGCTCAATTGTTATGACCAAAGAGCAAGCGAGTAATTTTGTCGCCAATAGTGTCTACGTAGACGGGAAATTATTAGTAGGGTTTTTGGATGAAGACTTAGAAAAGAAATTAAAAAAATTAGACATAGAGCCAATACTTTTTAATATGGAAGAATTTAAAAAAGCAGGAGGAGGAATAAAGTGTGTTACACTGTATCTAGAAAAATAATATGAAATATTCAAAGC
>DASQJJ010000076.1:0-3308 GCA_035631115.1 Candidatus Eiseniibacteriota bacterium | reverse complement strand
TAGCAAGGAAGAAGTCACCTAAAAAAGTATCTGTAGCGACTCAACAGTCGGCCCTGCGTCAACTTTTCGAGTTTTTCCTCACCACTCCATAACAAGGGACAAAAAAGAGTAGGCAGGTACCTTGTTGTTTGTGTGGCGCATAGTGCGCGACATCTTTTTGAGTGGTGATGGGGGTAAAAACAAAAAGAGATAGAAAACCCTGCCCAAGTTTTCTACCTCATTTTTGTTGACGAAGGGGTCATGAATTTTATTGTTAAGACAATACAATCCAACTCTTTCCGCCTCGTCAAATTTCTTGACAGGATATTCTACATTTGTTACAAAATCACTGCATGTAG
This sequence comes from Candidatus Eiseniibacteriota bacterium, assembly GCA_035631115.1. Classification (GTDB taxonomy): domain Bacteria; phylum Patescibacteriota; class Microgenomatia; order Levybacterales; family UBA12049; genus DASQJJ01. Next base: position 2,970 of record DASQJJ010000076.1, on the reverse strand, counting down.
TTTTTTCCTGCCTAAAGGACTATTTGCATTTTCAAGAGCATTGCTTTTCGTACCGAACTAATATTCACAGAGTAACGAAAGCGATGCTCTTTTTTGTGCTTACGCCTAAAGGACTAGTTTCAATTACAATAATGCAACTGGAATTGAAAGGCCTTTTTGCACTAACTTCTCAAATTGCATTCTCCCTTGACGTATGAGTGCTTCTTGCTTGTAGTCTTCTAACGAGGATAAAGCCTTTGCCGGCTTTTTAATGAAGTGAGTAAGGACAGTAAAAATTTTCATACTCTATCCACATTGTACCACGCATTGTCAAGTATGTCAAACCTATAGCTCCAAAACAGGCATACAGCATATGTCCTATAGCATATGCCAATATATTTAGATTGTCCTAGCAATCTAAAAAAGTTATCCAAAAATATGTGGATAACTTTTGGATAGATTTGTACCATTCTCTTTGCGTATCCTTTGTATATTCTAATTGGTAGGAATAAAAGGAGAATAAGAGATGTGTAAGCAGAGGGAAAGATATACTAAGAGCGCCTGCGTGTACTTGGACTTTGTGTGCGGTAGTTAAGAGCATTACTTAAATTGGAAGGTTGCATGCCAAATTTTTCGCCTAGCTCTCGTAAGGTGAGTCGCCGACCTGTTGTTGCTTCACTTACTTCTTGAAGTCTCGTTGTTTCTTCAATTACTCTTTCTATTTTGGGACTTATAGGCCTTTGTTGTCTTCGGGTTTGGAGAGGAGGACTATCTGATTCGTGTCTTCTATGATAGCGTAGATAGGCCACATATGCTGTGTTATATGTGACATCTAATTTTTTAGCAAGATCTGCTGCAGATGGCCGTTTTCCTTGTAAGCCTGCAACATATTCAGCTATTATTCGCTCTTGTTCTGCATCAACTGGTCGTGCCATACGAGATGGCAAAAGTATAAGGTCAGTTTTCTCATATGTCAAGGATTTTAGGCTTGACTCTTGGGGTTACAATCGAAGTGTATATTAATTTGTGCTCAGGTCTGGTTGCTTAAAAGGAGAGAGAATGGAGCGGAAGGAAGGCCGGTAATCGTAGCTGTCCATTGATTTTAGCCAGAGCTTAATAAGGCTCGGGATTTTGGTGATAGTTGTATGTCTATTGGGGCTTTCTGTGCGGCGGTATTGGAGAAGTGTAGGGAGGTTGGTAATGTCACCAAATTGCAAAAGCTTCATAATAATGTCCGAGTATAAAAGAGCACTATTTGGGTTAAAATAGAGTGCATCTTTTGGAAGTATAAGCCGATTTATCATAACCGTTTCTAAATCGAGTGTTATGCCATGCAGAGGACGTTGGTAAATAGCCTCGGTAAGTAATGGGAAATTGCTTTTTTGTGTTTTTTTACCTGCTGCATTAATAAAAGTGCATTGTGTACCAACTGCCGAGAATTTGGGATTTTTCTCTAGAAATGCAACCTGCTTTTTAAATTTATTTTTATACACAATGTCTTTGGCATCCATAATAGCAATGAATTGTCCTTTTGCTTTTTTAAGAAGGCGATTAAGGGTAATTGCTTTATCGTAATGCTTTACATTTCGGTACGTCCGGATACGTTTATCCATTTTCTTGTACAGTCGAAGGATTTTCCATGAATCGTCTTTGGAGAAATCATCTATGGCAATAATTTCGAGGTTGTCGTATGAGCAGTCAAGAAGACTGTCGAGGCAATCGGGAAGGTAGTGTCCAACATTATAGACATCGAGCAAAACAGAAACTAATGGTTGTGTGTCAGTGAATTTCATAAATGTGAGCAGACGGGAGTTGAGCAGAGTCCCTATATGTAATGTAGTAGATTTAGTCTATCAAAGAAGGGGCTATGTGTCAAATTTGTAGGGGCTATAGGTATCTTCCTATGCCTCTGCGAAGATGTTTGCCAGGCGTATAAAATGGACTTTGAGGATCCAAATTTCCTGCTTCAAGGCCATGGCGTACTCCCTGAATAATCCCTGCAGCGCCTGCAACCGTGAGTGGAGGACCAACAGGGGTGGGAAGAAGGGCACGAGGATAAAGGCCGGGAGTCCAAAATACAATTCTCGTCCTGCAACCTGACTTATTTCGTCTGCTTCTGCTTGCGTCATAATAGTACTATGACCCTCGGTTTTTTGGGGGTCTACTTCTTCTGCCACCTACTCTTCCAATCTTGCTATAGTGTTCACTTCCAAGCGTGTCTCTTGTTTTCTCCCCGCCTGTCCTACCAGACTCTTCATAATGGTCGGTTCCCTTAAATCTTTCGCTTGTTGCTTGTCCACCTCTTTGTCCAAGTCTTTTAAAAAAATCTGGATCGTCTTTATGCTGGTCACGTACAGCCCTGCCCCCTCTTATTCCACCTTTTTGTCTTTCTTCTTTTCTTCCTTCAGAGCCAAAGCTTGTTGTTCTTCTTTTTTGTGGGTACTTCTTTGGTTGCTCTGGTTGTTGGTCTACGTGTTCTTCTTCTGCCATAACGTGTATTATACGCTTCTAAAGTAAAAATCTATAAAGAAATATGTAAGATTCCCATATTGACAAGCGATGAGGGCAAATGGCATAATACGCGTAGATCATATCGATCTTCTTAGATTTCTTTCAAAACATTCCCGACAAATGATTCTTAATTCAAGATACATTTTATAAATAGCATTCTATTTAGATTTTAATTTTTCATTTTTATTTTTTAATTTTATTTAACCTATGCCTTACAAGAAAGTTCATGCATCTGATTTTGTTGGTTCTGCCGAGCCAAAAGTTGACGAACCAAAAGAGCAGACAGCTCCAGAGGTACCAGCTCAGCCAGTTCAGCCCCAGCCCGTCCAGGATGTAAAGCCATTCGAGCCAAAGCCCTTCGACTCTGCTCAGGGTCCTCGACCTTTTAGACCTATGAATAATCAATTCCAGCGCCCTCAACAACAATATGACAATGGTGGGATTACTCAACCAGCAATGCAGGCTCTCCAAGGTCCAACA
>DASQJJ010000075.1:0-2063 GCA_035631115.1 Candidatus Eiseniibacteriota bacterium | reverse complement strand
AATTTCTTAGAAAATCTCCCTCCTGTAACTAAGGGACTAGCAATGGTAACCTCAACCTTAACGTTGTCATCCCGGACTTGATCCGGGATCCATTCCTTATTCTCCTGGATTCCCGCCTTCGCGGGAATGACATTGGGAGTATTGGAAATTCCAAGCAAAGCTTGGGCCCTTCCCACTTCCTGTCCAAAAGCAATCATGTCGGTATCGGTACTGGTTTTAAAACTTTTTCCTGTAGACAAGAGATACATAGCCTCGGACAAATTAGTCTTCCCTGCTGTATTAGGCCCAACAACAATGGTCATATCATCGTTAAAATCAAACTTTTGTTGAGTATAATTACGAAAATGTTGCAGAAGAATGGATTTTAAAAGCATGCTGACATTGTAAATACTCAATAACCAAGATACAAGAAACAAATAAATTTCAAAATCCAATATCCAAAATTATTTGAAGTTTGATATTTGGTGCTTGTTTGTATCTTGGAGCTTGTTTCTTGGAGTTTTATTCAATTACTGTCCCGAGGAAGGTTTCTCCGGCAAAGTATTTTTCTATATTATCAAAGTCGTCTCCACTCATTACCACTGTTTTTACTCCTAATTCCTGAGACTTTCTGGAGGCAATTGGGTCAAATGGTGCATTCATCCCAGGTGTCCATGTGTCTCCTACTAATTTTCTAAATTCGTCCCAGGTGGCGTGTTCGAGAGGCTTGGCATCGGGGTTGGTTCGAGGGTCTGCGGTGTAGACTTGCTTAATATTGCTTAAGTTGATTACTGTCTTTACTCCGTAATCCTCACAGAGAAGGGCTGCACAGTAGTCTGTAGACCATCCAGGCTTCCATCCAGATGCAATAACCACCCGTTCTTCAACTTTTCGGATTATTTCGTAGTGCTCTATAATGTTGGGGTGTGCGATGTCGTGGAAGATGGTGCGGACGAGGTGTGCATTGAGTCGGGTGGAATGGATTCCAAGCCAGTCAACGTCTTCATCGGTAAGTTTTTCAATAACTTCCTTACCTGCAGCAATATATTGCCGCGCTGTGTCTCCTCCCCCTATTACCAAAAAAAACTGGCGGTCGGGGTGACTTGCCAGTTGATTACGAACAAACTCATTGAGCTTCTTCAAAAAGGTAGTATCAATACCACCTTTAGGAACAATAAGGGACCCTCCAACTGATATGACAACTTTATCTATAAAATTCGATCCCATATAGCTTTACTATTTTGTAGTGTCTAACAAGAGATGATACCAAAGAAAGAATTGGATAGCAAGAAGAAGATATCAAAAAGCCACCCTTTTGGGTGGCTATGAAATAAAAATCTAGGTAAATTGCTCTATCTAATAATCTCTCCTGTTCTCATATTTACTCCTTTTCCTGGAACATTTTCTCCATTTGTTCCACTTGTCCCCGTCCATTTAGTATCTCTTGCAGGTTCCTCTGGTTTAATTTCTCTAACTTTCTTAACCTTATTGTTTGGTCTTCTTCTCCATGGTAATGGCATAAAATTATTTCACCTCCTTTTCTTTAATGAAAAATAATTTTAAATGAAAAAGATTGTGGGAATTCTCTTGGCGGGGGTTGGACGCAGTGTGGAAAGAAAGAGACACCGAAGTGCAAGCTTTCATGTTTTTGTCAGGAAAATGTCTGACATGAAGAATCATACTCCCATTACTAGAGGCTGTCAATAGGACATTTTGAGGCTAAATTTTATTTTTTCCTTATCCTTGTGGACCTTGACCCATATTTTTTCTTGTGGGCCTTCCCATTACTGGAATTTCTACTACACGTCGAATATTGTATCTATAGCCAAGAGGCTTACCATCAGAGCCTAATATTGGAGCACCTTTATTATCTGTTAATGGAACTTTTAGTGCATATAATGTTCCCGGTTTCAATTGTTCTGATTCTTGTTCTACCATATCTTTATCTTACTTTCCTTTTCCCTTTTTAACTTGACCTTTTGGCCACAATTTTCTGACGGTTTCCTGACAGATTAGATTACTGGGGCAATCTTTTCGTAAGATATCGGTGAGAAATTGGTAAGAGATTTGGGACTATTGTTTTA
>DASQJJ010000074.1:0-8961 GCA_035631115.1 Candidatus Eiseniibacteriota bacterium | reverse complement strand
CCACATCTCCATTTTGAAATAAGAGCTTTTGGAATACCTGTAAATCCTAGGACGTTTCTTGCTGGCAATCCGTAAAATGGTTATAATTTAAATATGAAAAACACAAAAATGAAGAAAAAACTAAAAAGGGATACTGCAAGTGAGATTAGTTCTAGTAGAAATAAAGTTATTGCAGCTTTATTAGCTATATTTTTAGGAGGATTGGGTATTCATAAATTTTATTTAGGAAAAGTTGGTTGGGGAATTATATATTTCATTTTTTCATGGACATTTATTCCTGCGATAATTGGATTTTTGGAGGGGATTATATATCTTTCAATGTCTGACAAAGACTTTTTAGCAAGATATTCATAGATCTAAAAATATGAGCAAATCTGATAAAGAAATTGGCAAAAAATTAAAGATAGCAAGGGAAAAGTTAGAGCTAACTCAGGCTGAAGTTGCTGATAAAGTAGGTATGCATGTAAATTCCTATGCAAAACTTGAGCGAGGGGAAGTTGGGGCTTCAATTGACACCTTGAGTAAATTGGCAAAGACTTTAAAAATAAAGTCATCAGATATTTTGCCGTTTTAATTTAATATCTTCTTTTGCTTTTTCAGATCTTCCAAAATTTGCCTCAATATTTCTGGATCTGTATGTGCCATCTCATGAAATTTTGCCTGCATAGCCTCAAGAATTTCTATAGCCATATCAGGTGTTGCATTATCTGGGTCATGAATTTTTAAGAAATTGAGTACACTATCAATATCTTTTTCGTTAATTTGATATCCTTTTGCCATAACTTGTTGTAGTATACCATCCGTCAAATTACTTTGCCTAGCTTCAAAAAATGAAATGTCTGAATTGTAATGTCTTCAGAGGCAATTCTTCGCATAATTTCTCTACTGTGTGCTTGAGAAAGGATATTGAGACTTCCTTCCCAAAGTATTTTTCTATCCAAAATAGCCAACTTTCTGTGGTGATTACCTTTGCAAAGTAATACCTGTATTCCTATTTCTTCACACCATTGTATAGCCTCTTCAGATTGAATTTCATAGCCATTATCGTGTTCGGAAGGATCCCGGGTAATAATATAGATTTTTATCCCTTTTTTGAGAAGATTTTGAAATACTCGATCAAACGTTTTCATTCGAGCAGTTGTAATAAACGGACTTTCTATGATCACTTCACTCTGACAATATTTCAAGTCTTCTAAAAACGTTTGATAAAAGGTCCTCTCGTCGAAGAGCGAGGAGTTAAACATGTTTCTCCTCCTTTTCAAGCTCGATAATTATCACTTCACCATTTGATATGATATATCCAAGTTTCTTGAATTTTTCGTAGGTTTTAAGCAGACTAGGCACAATCTGGTTCCACCTGAGGGTAAGCTCGCCAGCAAAATAACCCAGCGTGGATTCGAACCTGATATAATTAATTCATGCAGCACTATGCGGTAGTCTTTTTCCCCAAAATTGATTTAGAGAAATTGCAAGCTTTTAGAGAAAAGTACGATCCAAAATGGAATGTATTAAATCCCCATCTTACTCTAGTTTTTCCTTTTGTAGATATTCCTGAAGATGGAATTGTTTCTCATCTGACTGAAGTAGCACAGCAAGTTGTATCTTTTCCAATAACTCTTAGTGGTTTTACAAAATCATTTGATGATTACCTATTTCTATTAGTGAGTAATGGTAGAGAACATATTTTTAATCTTCATGATAAATTGTACACAGGAATACTTTCATCTCAGTTAAGAACAGATATCCCATTCATTCCTCACATGACTCTTGGATTCTTCAAAACAAATGAAAATCAATTTAACAAAGATTTATACAAAAAAGCTCTTTCGGAAGCAGAGGATTTAATGGTATCAATTGATACTGAATTTAATGAATTCTCTCTTATACAAGGAGATGGTGTAATGCCTGCGAGGATAATTGAAACATTTAAATTGCACAGTAGTTAGGAATGTAAAGCCCTTCTTGATTTTGTATCCAATATGTTCGAATAGCGTTGATGTCCGCCAGCAATTCACTACCACATTCTTACATTCTTTTATTTTCAATATAGTAGCTATGTGGTAAAATTATTGTAATGAGGAAAATAGTTACAACGACATTCGTTACTCTTGATGGTGTTATGCAAGCTCCGGGTGGGTCCAAAGAAGATACAGAAGGAGGTTTTAAATATGGAGGGTGGCAATTTAATAAAGATTTTGAGGGAGATGAAGTAGCCGAGAAGACCCTAGAAACATACATGAATACTCCCTTTGAGCTGCTTTTAGGAAAGCGTACCTACGATATTTTTGCTGCGTATTGGCCCAATCATCCAGAAATTGAAAATGTTGCCACACCATTTAACAGTACAAAAAAATACGTCGTTACCCATAAACCTTTTAAAACCTCTTGGAATAATTCCCACATTGTTACAGGAGATGTGGTAAAAGAGCTAAAAAAGCTTAAGCAATTAAAAGGTCCTGACTTGTGGGTATGGGGTAGTAGCAATCTTATCCAAACGCTTCTTCAACACAACCTTATAGATATAATGAATATTTTGACGTATCCCATTACCATTGGAACTGGCAAGAAATTATTTGCAGATGGTACTCTTCCTCAACACTTCAAAGTAGTGGATACAAAAATTACCTCAAAAGGAGTAGTAATAGCAACCTACCAATCTTCAAGTCCTCTTAAAGCACAATAGATTCTTATTGCATTGCACAAATAAAGTTGATACGGTTATAAGTGAGATTATATATGGCTGCCCAAAAACAAAAAAAGTCTGGAGAAAGAATTCTTGGACAAAGTGCTAAGTTTGGTTTGGTTGGTCTCTCCAACGCTATTATTGATTTTACCCTTTATACTGTATTGGCACTACTATTTTCGGTACCTCTGGATAAGGTCTTTTTGGTTAAGTACCTCTCCGGGTCTGTGGCAATGTGTAATAGCTTTTATTGGAATAGAAGATGGACATTCCACAGTAAAGTAAAAATTGCCAAATCAGGACCAAAATTTTTGGTTGCAACACTCATTTCTGTTTGGGGAATTCAACCAAGTGTTGTGTGGCTTTTCACCGCAACAGCTCCTGGTCAGGCATTTGGGACATTTTGGTTTCACGCGGGACAGGCAATAGGGGTCGTAGGGTTGTTGCCACATACAATTACGCTGCCAATAGTTATTAAGACCGTTGCATTTGCATTAAGTGTATTTACAATTCTTATCTGGGATTTTACCTTCTACAAACTCTGGGCATTTAAAGAGAGTTAAGCTACTTTATTCTCTGGAAGAAGGTTGGAGCATGCCCACATGATTGCCTTCGGAATCATCAAAAGATACGTAACGACCAATTCCTGGTATGTCATCAATCTTTCCAGGACCAGACGCACCACCAATTACTTTTCCTCCTGCTTCTTCTACTTTTTTCATTGATTCCTCCAAATTATCAACAGAAATTATTAAGTGGGGCACATTAAATCCTTCCTTATTTTGAAAGTCAAAAAACCCTCCATTAATTGCACCGGGTTGTTTTGGCATTCTATTTTCGTCAACCTCTGTGGTATTTGCTAAAAGATAACTTCCCATTTCACTTCCAAGTTGTTGCATCTGCCATCCAAATACCTTTGAATAAAATTCAGAGACTCTTTTTTTATCTTTTGCAGGCATTTCGAAGTGTACAACAGGATCCATCTTTGTCATAAAAAAAGTATAACAAATATTTTATAAAAATCAAATCAATACACATCTGGTATAATTTTTCCATGAAACAATCTATCGCATATGTTGCTCTTGTCGTTAGGGATTATGACGAGGCAATTGATTTTTACACCAAAAAGCTTCACTTTACATTAATAGAAGATACATACCAGCCAGAGCAAAAGAAGAGATGGGTTGTGGTGGCGCCTCCTGGCTCGTCTGGCACCCAGCTTCTTCTGGCAAAGCCTTCCAAGCCAGGACAAGAAAATTTTATAGGTAACCAGACCGGGGGACGGGTATTTTTGTTTCTTAACACAGATAATTTTTGGAGAGATTACAACGAAATGGTGTCTTTAGGTATAGAATTTGTAAGAGAGCCAAAAGACGCACCATATGGGACTGTTGCTGTATTTAAAGATTTGTATGGAAATCTTTGGGATTTAGTACAGCTTATCTCGGTAGGTTAACCTTTACATTTATAATTCTAGGAGTCACAATAAGCAGTATTACAGCAACGACAGCGCCAATGATTCCGAGAATAGAAAAAGTCACAGCGCCCCCAACTCTGTCTGCCAAAAATCCCGCAAGAATAGGTCCAACTACATAGCCTGCATTTGTAAAAAAATCGCTCAATGCTTCAATTTCTCTTTCAACAGCTGAAGACTCACTTATATAGTCCGCAAACGCACCATTTATTGCAGGGATAGTAAATCCTACAAAAAATGATGCAACAAGAATATCTCCAAGGATAAAAAGAGGAGAGTGTAAGAAATAAAAAAGACTTAAAGTAAGAGAACCAACAAGAAACCCTAAAAATGCTGTCCGTTTCTTTCCCAACTTTTTGGTTACCATACCAACAAGAAATCCTGTTATAAGAAAGGGTAATGTGTATGCAGTCAGGAATAATCCATTGAATGGATGTAGTTGCTTAAAGCTTTCTGCAAGAAGAGGGCCTAGCGTCCAGAAAAAACTATCAAAGACGTTATAAAACATTATAATAACCAGTGGAGGAAGTAGAATGCTTCCCACCTTTTTCCATACAGAAATTTCTCTTAAAAAGTTAAGCGGTTTATAGGTGACTTTTTCCATATAGTCATGCGTTGCTTTTGCTGTGATATTTTTAAGTAATACATAGAAAGAAAAAGAAATCGTCAAAAAAACAAACATAAGAAGAATCGGCTTCCAATCAACAATAGCTGCTGCACCTAAGGCAAACCCTGCAATAAGAGGAGAAATCGTGTATCCCAATTCTTTAAAAATACTCATTAATCCAAAGCTCGATGAGTGTTCTTCCTCGGAAAATTTTCTGCCAACAAAGTCATACGATGCAAAATTATCCAAGTCGTAATATAATCCCCACAAGGCCATAGCAATTAAAAATAACCAAACCTCTTTTGCCTGCCAGAGAATAAGAGGATATATAAAGCAAACAGCAAACATAAGAAGATATACTCTTCGAAAATGAGTATTGGTAAGAAATTTACTCAGTAAAAAATCAAAAGTACCTCCAGCGATAGAGGAAAATCCAATAATAAGTCCAAGTAGTGTGTCAGAAAATCCTGCCTGACTAATTTTAAGTGGCGTAATATACGAGACTGTACCATCAAAAAGAGTCCAGAAAAAAAGCATAAGACACGCTGTAAATAAGGTTCGCTGATGTAATGTAATTTTCTGAAGAGAATTTACAGTATGGCCAAAGAAAAGCATATTTCAGTATAGTCACACACATTGAATGTATGCAATAACTTCTGGATGGGTATATAGAATTATATTTGTATGTTATAAAAGAATGTATGAAGAAAAAGGTACAGAGGCTTTCCGCTCTCGATGGCTTGCGAGGGTTGGCAATAATTCTTGTATTTTTAAATCACATAAATCCACAATATATTATTGCGAAATTTCCTATTTTAGACAGAATTGGTCTTTTTTCCAGTGGTGTTACGGGAGTGTCATTTCTTTTTATTTTGTCAGGATTTCTTATGAGCTATCTCTATCCACGTCCTGTGAGTGGATGGGAATTTTTACAGAAAAGATACACAAGAATATTTCCTCTCTTTTTAAGTATGTGCGGATGTATGTTTTTCTTTTTTCTTTTTCCGCAACTGCATTGGTCTGTTTATATTTTTATTCTCTTTTTCATTGCAGGATTTATCCATATTGTATGGGTATATAGTGTAAAAAGAATTAACAGTCAATTCTTTTCCAAAGTACTTTTTTTCTTTTTTTTGTTGGTGCAAGGAAGTGTCGGACTCGTATATGTATTTTGGATAATGCGAAAGCCTCCATTATTCTTCCAGCAGCTTCCTATACCATTTCGAGATGGATTTATAGGCTTGGTTAATGCAACGCTTACGTTTCCTTTGGGCAACTACATACCAATGCTTGATGGTGTCTATTGGAGTCTTGCTGCAGAAATTCTTTTTTACGCGTTATATCCTTTGCTTGTTGTGCCAATAGTATGGTTACTTTTTCCTCGAAAAAAAATAGTAAAAGTTATTTTTCTTCTTTCACTTATTCCTTTTCTTGCAGCAGTAGATATGCTTTCTCATCACATACTTGTCTTGAGCGCATTGCAATTTAGCCTTTTTTATTATTTTGCAACAGGAATTGCTTTGGCATTTTTATACAAGCGTTATGCAGCTGTTTTTGAAAAGATATCGGACAAAATGCCTGGTATTCTTTCGTATGTACCCATAGTGCTTCTATTTGCAGTACTTATAGGTATTCATATTTTAAATAGTATTACATCGAGTGGATTGGGACCCTGGATACGGCTTCTTTTTGCAATACCTATTACGCTTCTTGTAGCAAGCGCATTGGATAAAAAAACACTTCTGGGAAAATTTCTTGGAAGTAAAATACTTGTTTTCTTAGGTACTATTAGTTATTCAATTTACTTGAGTCATGCTATAGTTGTTGCTATTGTTAGTGCTTTCTATCCATCGGTAGATATCGTTAGCAATATGCTTTTTATTTTTATCTCTTTTTCTATAGATGTAGGTATCGCATTTCTTTTGTATACGCTTTTAGAAAAACCATACTTTTTAAGTACTCACAAAAAAGTTATTAAAGAGGTAATTAGGAGGACATCAAGTACAATAAGGGGAAAAATCGCATTGGGATGTGTATTAGGTGTCTCGCTCATTGCTATTTTTTTTGCATTCCAATCCAACTATAATTTTTTCTCTGCAGTTATTCCTTCCCCTGTAACAATTACTACTCCTCGCACAGACAAAAAAATACTCTCAACACGCGAATTTCAACATATACAATTGCAAGTTGTTGCACAGGACAATAATTTGGGCATACTGACACTTCGTATTGCACATCCACTAAAAATTAATACCAAAGTAGTGCCGCTTCTCACATTTAGCCTTATAGAAAGGTCTACGCAAAAACAAATTTTTTCTACGAAATATGTGTTGGACGAATTTAGAAATGATGATTTTCCATTTGGCTTCCCAACAATTATCGACTCAAAAGGGAAGGAATATGTTGTTGATTTTTCTCTTAGTCCAATTGATTCTAAGGATTATGTGACTATAGATACACAGAGTGTAAAAAGTGTCTATCAATTGGATAAGAAAAGTATTCTCAGGCATCCTGCGTCACTCGTACAACTTTTGCAAAGTAAATTAGTAACACTTTTTGCAAATAGCACAGCACGTCTATCATTTCTTCTTCTTGTGCCATTTGCACTTTTAGCCATAATACTTCTTTTTGCTTGACTCAACTTTACAAAACCCATACACTGAATACGTGGGATATATTAAAAATTTCGACACACTTGCGCAGTCAGATTCTCGCAAAGTTGTCCTACAACTTATAGAAACAGCCTTTTCATCTATTATTCCCAAAAATATTATGCAGACACACTTTCGGCTGGAAGGTCAACTCCTTTCTATTCAAGATAAGCAATACGATCTATCTCTCTACAAGAGAGTTTTTGTTGTTGGATTTGGGAAAGGATCTAGTGGTATTTGTAAATTTATAGAAGAAGTTTTAGGAGAAAGACTTACGGCAGGATGGGATATAGACCTGGTAGATGAATCATTTCAAAAGGTAAAATATACGAAAGGTACACATCCACTGCCAAGCCAAACAAACGTAACCTTTACAGAAGAGGTTTTGGAAAGTCTTACCAATTTAACAGAAGAAGATTTGGTCATTGTCGTTGTCTGTGGTGGAGGATCTGCTCTTTTTGAAGCGCCTGTTATTCCACTTGCCCGTCTCGAAGCGGTAGGAAAAGAACTTCTTAATTCTGGCGCAAATATAACGGAGATGAATATGGTTCGAAAGCATTTATCTAAAGTAAAAGGAGGAGGATTGGCGGAAAAATTATACCCTGCAAGAATTGTTGGACTTATGTTTTCGGATGTTCCTGGTAACGACATGGTAGTTATTGCATCAGGGCCAACGGTTATGGATTCAACCATGAAGTCTCATGTGCATGAGATAGTACAAAAATATTCACTCACGTCAGTAACAGAGGAAGATCTTATTGAAACTCCAACAGATGAAAAGTATTTTAAAAATGTAGACAATATGATTATGGTAAGCAACAAAACAGCGCTTGATGCAATGAGAGATAAGGCAAAAGAGTTAGGGTACAAGGCAACAATTCTTACAGATAGATTGCAAGGAGATGCCAAGCAAATTGGAAAGGTATTGTTGTCAGAGACCAGAGATAACGAAATTTTATTAGCTGGAGGAGAAACAACAGTACACGTAACAGGAAATGGAAAAGGTGGACGCAATCAGACCTTGGTTTTGGCCTCACTTCTTTCGATGCAGAAGAAGCAAATAATATCTTCTTTTGGAAGTGATGGGTGGGATAATACAACATTTGCAGGTGCAATTGGAGACATAAAGACCGTAGAGAAGGCAAAAGAGTTAGGTCTTGAAATACAAACGTTTTTGGATAATGATGATAGTACAACCTTTTTTGAAAAAGAAGGGGATGGAATAGATACAGGGAAGTTAGAATCCAATGTATCAGATTTATTCATTGTTGCAAAAATATGACAATCACAGATCAAGAAATTCTTCAGCTAGAAGACACAGCAGTTAAAATTAGAGAGACTATTATTGATACGCTCATTGAAGCAGGATCTGGGCATTCTGCGGGGCCATTGGGAATGGCAGATATTTTTACTGCATTCTATTTTCATCTTCTTAACCACGATCCAAAAAATCCAGACTGGGAAGATAGAGATAGACTTATTTTGTCTAATGGACATATTTGCCCAGTCCGTTATGTAACCATGGCTTATGCAGGATATTTTCCAA
>DASQJJ010000073.1:0-2656 GCA_035631115.1 Candidatus Eiseniibacteriota bacterium | reverse complement strand
ACAAGAGGAAGACCCAATTTTTTGGATAGAGCTATAAGCTTGGGATTAAGTTGCTCCTGGGGAGGAACATGCATATGCTTTTGCAATTCTAAATAAAAATGGTCTGGTCCAAAAATCTCACTTAATTTTTTTGCTCGTCTTTCTGCCTCTTCTGTTTGTCCTTGTAAAAGAGGTTCGGAGACAAATCCATTCACACATGCTGAAAGACAAATTATTCCCTCACTGTGCTCTTTGAGCAGCTCTACATCTGCGCGGGGCTTGTAATAGTATCCTTCTAAATGAGCCCTACTGACTATTTTTATAAGATTTTTATATCCTACATTACTTTCCGCTAAGAGAATAAGATGGTTGTATCCTTTTTCGTCCTTAACCTTTCTACTTCCTGCAGTAATGTAGATTTCACACCCTATGATGGGCTTTATTCCTGCCTCAAGACAGGCTTTGTAAAAATAAATGGTGCCATACATACTTCCGTGATCTGTTATGGCTAATGCTTTCATTTCCAATTCTTTAGCCCTGGCAACCATTTTTTTTATTTTGGAAAGTCCGTCAAGAAGAGAGAATTCTGAGTGGTTATGAAGATGGACAAAATCTGCTGTCATGATATTTTTCGATCCTTCGACGTGCTCAGGATCTTCGACCGGCAAGCGGTCTTTATTATTAATTAGTGTACAGTTATTTAAGCAACTTTTCCAGCTCTATTTTTACACTATCTGCTTTTGCTTTGCCTTTTAATTCTTTCATTGCCATACCAACAAGAAACATAATAACTGTTGTTTTTCCTGCCTTATAATCTGCAACTGCTTTCTCATTTTGAGAAATAATAGTTTTGAGAACATTTTGTAATTCTTCGTCAGAAACGCCCGATACTTGTGTTGCTTGAGCAATTAACGCAACAAGTTTTGCTGGAAGGACTTCTTCAATATCTACTTTTTTATTCAAGAGTGTGTTTGCAATTGTTTTTGCATCAATGTTATGGTCTTTACCAACCTTTACTGCTTCCTCAAAGTATGTTGCGAGTTCAACTGTCCTCACAAGTAGTTCTGCATTATAGTCTGATAGTCCAAATTCTTTAATAAAACGGTTTCGTTTTTCATTGGGAAGTTCTGGGATCTGAGATCGTAATTCATCTAAATACCCTTTTGTCCAAATAAACGGGGGAATATCTGGCTCTGGGAAATATCGATAGTCTGCAGCCTCTTCTTTGCTTCTCTGACTAATAGTTATATTTTTATCCTCATCCCATCCTCGTGTTTCTTGAGCAGGAGTCTCTCCTTTTTCTAGTAACTCTGTATGTCTTTTTATTTCGTATTCAATTGCTTTTTCTACAAATGAGAATGAGTTAATATTTTTTACTTCTACTTTGTATTTTGGCAAGTCTTTTTGTCCAACTAGGCGAAGTGAAATATTTGGTTCAAGACGCATGCCACCTTTTTCCATGTCTCCATTGGCAACACCAAGATACCTTACCACTTGCTGTAGATACTGAAGGTATTCCTTTACTTCCGCTGCACTTTCAAAATCCGGCTCGGTAACTATTTCAACCAATGGACTTCCAGACCTATTAAAGTCAATAAGACTTACTTTTTTTCCATCTACAGTTGCATGCATGAGTTTTCCAGTATCTTCTTCCATGTGAGCCCGAGTTATGCCAATTTTCTTACCGCTAGAAAGAGTAATAGAGCCGTGTTCGGCAAAGGGCTGGTCGTACTGACTTATCTGATATCCTTTTGCCAAGTCTGGATAAAAGTAATTTTTTCTGTCAAATTTGGAAAGAAGAGGAATGGTACATCCTAAAGCCATACCAATTTTTATACATCCTTCTATTGCTTTTTTATTTGGCACTGGTAATGCACCAGGAAGACCAAGACACACAGGACATGTATGGGTATTGGGTGTTTTACCAAACCAATCATTGTCACATCCACAAAACATCTTAGACAATGTATTTAATTCAACATGGACTTCTAGTCCTATTACAGGTGTGTATTTGCTCATAAATTTGGCTTTTCCTTTCTCCAACTCGTTTCTTTTTCATATTGATACGCAAGATTTAATATTGTCTCTTCAGCAAATTGCTTTCCCATAATTTGCATGCCAATAGGGAGCCCTTCTTTGGAAAATCCAACAGGCACATTTATACCAGGAAGACCTGCAATGGAAGACGGCTCAACAAGGACGTCCATTAACTCCCCAAACATAGGATTATCTTTTGTTGCACCTAAAGGTAATGCTGCAGTTGGTGTAGTTGGGCCAATAATAACGTCTACAGATTCAAATGCTTTAGTAAAATCCTGAATTATAAGGGTGCGGACTTTTTGTGTTTTTTTGTAATATGCATCGTAATACCCACTAGATAAAGCAAATGTACCAAGCATGATTCGTCTTTCTGCTTCTTCTGCAAAAAAAGATCTGTCATTGCCAAACCGCATGCCATCCATACGCCCTAAATTGGATGAAACCTCTGAGCGCTGTAGAATTGTATAAACATCTATTGCATACTGAGGGTCGAATAAGTCTATCTTTTTTACCTTATGGCCTTGCTTTGATAAGATGTCCAGTGCCTCCATTACTTTTTGACTTATTTCTGCGTCAATTCCTTTGAAATAATCGTCAGAAATTCCAATGGTCATTTTTCTTGATTCTGTAAGTAATT
>DASQJJ010000072.1:0-7630 GCA_035631115.1 Candidatus Eiseniibacteriota bacterium | reverse complement strand
ACTCGATGATAAGTACGATATTTCCCGCTACTTTCGACTTTTTATAAATATTGCCTGTGCGCTGCTTGTTGTTGGCGCAGGAGTTGGTATCCCTTTTGTTACCAATCCCTTTGGGGGTATTTACCATTTAGATTCGATACGAATTACACTCGATGTCTTTGGCACCCATATGAGTATTCCTATTATCTCAAGCGCCCTCGCGTTAGCATGGATTGTCTGGACAATGAATATGCTTAATTGGAGTAAGGGAGTAGATGGACAAATGCCAGGTGTCGTTGCCATATCTAGCTTTGTTATTGGTCTTCTCAGTCTTCGATTTCCCATGAGTGATCCACATACCTATATTGCATCTCATTTAGCATTTCTTATTAGCGGTAGTGCAATTGGATTTTTATTATATAATTTTCATCCTGCAAAAATTTTTCCTGGGTATGGTGCAACAAGTGTCTATTTAATTCTTTCTGTTGTTGCACTTTTGTCTGGTGCAAAATTAGCAACAGCAATTCTTGTTATGGGAGTACCTATGGTCGATGGACTTTTTACCGTTGTACGGCGAATCGCATCCGGCAAATCTCCTTTCTGGCATGACAGACTTCATCTTCACCACCTTCTTCTTCGCCTTGGGTATTCCCAAAGAGCAATTGCATTGTTTTACTGGAGTATTTCTGCTATATTGGGCACAGTATCCTTATCTCTAACAAGTGCAGGTAAGGCGTTTGCTTTACTTATGCTTGTGGCGATTGCAGGAGGAGGACTACTTTTTCTGCATAAAGTATTATCATCTCGTCAATGAGAAGAATTTTTGTAAAGTCATTAAAGTTGATGCGCCCCAAGCAATGGATTAAAAATTTTGCTATTTTCGCTGCTATTATCTTCTCTGGTCAATTATTCGACCCAACTCTTTTTTCTAAAGTTGGCTTAGCTTTTTTTGCATTCTGCGCAACATCAAGTGCAATTTATATTGTTAATGACATATTTGACATAGAAAAAGATAAAATTCATCCCTTTAAACGCTTCCGTCCTTTAGCTCATGGAGACTTATCTGTTGCCTATGGCACAGTACTTGCAGTCATTCTTTTTATTGCCTCTCTTTTTCTTGCACATTTGGTAAGCTCGGGATTTGTTATCCTTCTTTTAATTTATTTCTTTATGCAACTTTCCTATTCTATTTTTCTTAAAAACCTTGCAGTCACAGACATTCTTCTTCTTGCAACAGGATATATTCTTCGGGTGTATGCAGGAGAGGTTGCAACGGGGTATCACATTTCTGTATGGCTTATTCTTACCACGGTTGCACTTTCGCTTTTTTTGGCAGTTGGAAAAAGAAAATCAGAGCTTACGCTTATTTCCCAGATGCCCACCGCACAGATTGCAACTATCCGCAAAACCCTATCCCATTATTCGGAAAGCTTATTGAATGTCTATGCATCTATTTTTGCAACGAGTACCTTTATTTTTTATTCATTCTTTACTTTCCTTGAAAATCCTCATGGATTAAGAATTGGCTTTAGTCTACTTCTGCCAGATTTTTTACCGTCTTACTTTGAAAGAAAGTGGCTTATGATTACTATTGTCCCTGTTGTTTATGGTCTTATGAGATATCTTCAAGATATTTACGAAAAGCATGAAGGAGAAAGTCCAGAAAAAGTACTTTTATCCGATACTCCTCTTCTCGTAACAGTTGTTGTCTGGGCCCTTCTGGTTATCGGAATCATTTATTACCTTGGAGGGTAAATAGGTTAGTTGGTTCATCGTTCATCGTTCATCGTACTTTTCTATGAACTATGAACTAATAACTAATAACTGGTTTTATTTCTTCTGGGCATACTGTGAATTTACCCAACCCAATTTCCCAACAGACAATTCTATTTGATACCATCCATTCTGCTCATCCTGAAAAGGAAATGTATCCCCTGGCTTAACTTGTGCAGTCTCGGATGCGCCTAGAGAGGGCTCGCTTCGTACACGAAGAAAGCCGGTTGGAGTATCTAGAATAATAACTTTTGCTTTTTCTACAGGAGTAAGTGATGCATTCTGAAAATTTGCTGCTGCCGTACTGGTTGGCACAACAATTCCCAAGGTAATCAATGCTTTTAATTGATACCCACTTACCGTATGAATATGCACTGTTTTATCTTTGTAGCCATCTTTGCTTAGAAGAATTTCGTGATCTGATGGTGTGAGTGTCTTCACAAGAAGTGGGGTTTTGCCAGAATCATTTCCATCTATATTTACTCCGACACCAGATGGAAAAGATGCAATAAATGCTTGTGTTTGATTACTATCAGAAAGCGGAATAAGAGTAATAACACTTCCCGTTGACGCCTCTCCCACTCCAAATGTTCTGTCGACCACTGTCAGAATACCTTTTGTTATGGTAATTGTCTCTTCATATGGCTGGAGATTGTCTCCTGCTAGGGGGGTCAATTTTATTGTATAGGTACCTGATGGAATCATATCTTTTCCTTCACATTTGCATAAAGGGGTTTTGCCAAGTAATTTTCCATTAAGATAGACATTACTTACAGGCACTGCTGTTATTTGTAGCGCGCCATTGCCGCTTTTACTTTTTGAGAAGAAAAAAAGAAAGGTAAAGAAAACAATGAGCCCTAAGACAATGGGACCTAAAAAAAGAAGAAGTCGCTTCATATAGGATATCTAAAACTATACCAAAAATAGGGTGCTTGAGGAAGACTATTTTCGAGGCTGTTTTTTCTCCATGCGCTCTTTTTCTTTTTTAAGTCTTTCTCGTCTTTCTTTATCAATTCTCTTCTGACAATCCTTATCCGAGCACTTGTAGGTAATAATAGTTATAGGGAATTTCTGACCTTCTACTTTTTTGGTTTTTTTGGCAAGACGAATCAACTTGCTTCCGCATTGATTACATAAAGGGGCAGAGGATGGTGAGGCTGTATATTCCAAAGTACAAGTAGTATAGCACAAAATTGTCTTTTCTTCAACTTTTAGCCTCAAAAAGGAGTCTTTCGACCCCATTTAGGATGCCTACAGGACTTGACAATTGTCCTGTAGTATGATATAGTTACCATCCTAGCACATGCTAGATCTCCTACTCTCCTCAAAAGTATCCAATTATCTCTATATTTGGTGCTTGAGAGAAGAAGGACAAAACACCTATGATGCCATCATTTTTAATTACATTAAGTATTTTAGTATCTGTGGCTGCTACCAATCTTCCAGCTTCAATTACCCATGTCCTTGGAGACATGCAATTTTCCCTTGCCAATAGATATCCTGTGCAGTCCGTGAGTGATATCTTTTCAGATAATATCCTTCTCACACTCGCCTACATGCGAGGCATTGTCAAGGATAATAAGCCAGATTGGAATGCAGTAAAAAGTCCTTTCACCTACAGTTTTGTCCTCCAACCTGGAGAGGTATTTGCTTTTCATGATAGTGTATTGCCTGAATTTTCAGGAAAAGTTGTCAAAACAACCAATGCTCATTTTGGCTCTCAGGAAGGCTTTAAGTCCGATGGATGGTTGGTTGCAGACGGCGTCTGTCATTTAGCATCTCTTATTAACGAGGCGGCAGCACATGCAGGATTAAAAGTTGTTGCACCAACCAATCATGATTTTGCCGTAATTCCCGAAATTCCAAAAGAATATGGCACAGCAATTTATTATATGCCAGGGTCAGACACAGAAAATGCACAGCAAAATCTGTATGTGCAAAATACCAAGGATAAGCCTGTTACCATTACCTTTGATTACAAAGATAACGAGTTAACCGTAGAGGTTACACAAATCGAAGTTAATTAGTATATACAGATAGGAAGTGAAGAATTTTATCAATATATTCTTCTTTCTTCTCTCCATACACATCATGTCCAGTTGATGCTTCCCAATAGTCCTTTGGATTGTGTGCACTCTCGTAGAGTATCCATGCATCTTTGGGATTTACTATTTCATCCCTCTTGCCACTAATTAAAAAGATGGGAGACTTTATCTGAGGAATAAAGTTGCGTGCATTATACAGCTCGTATCCCAAGCCCAACTCTATATTAGCAGCAAGTTGTAATGCCCAACGGAAAAGAAATTTTGGAAACACTTTTTCTTTTGCAACCTGGTACGCAAAAAGACTACTGTGCGTTGCAAAAGGTGTAATGGCAATAACAAAATCTCCAACTTTTTCTTTTCCTGCTGCAATTATTGATGCAACACCTCCCTGGGAGATTCCTAAGAATCCAATTTTTATATGTTGTCCTGCAGTAAGGGATTCAGCGTATCGATACGCTGCTACAACATCTTGCCACTGCTTGCTGCCAAAATCAATAACATTTCCCTTACTTTCTCCGGTACTTCGCATATCAAAAAGAAGCGTTGAGTAATTATTGGTATGTAAGTCCCTTGCTAAAGGCAACATAAGGGATTTTCCACTATTTCTTAGTACACGTCCATGAGAAAGAATAACAACTGCTTTGGGGGTTTTGGCAGGTATATACCATCCAGAAATTGCTATACCATCAGATGTCGTAAAAGATACAGCATCGTAAGACATGTCAAAATCGGACGGCGTCTTGTCTCCGCCTGTTGCATGAATATGTATTACTTTATGAAGTCTATACCATGAATATCCAACAATACCTGCAAAAAGAAGAAGGAGCAAAAATACGATAAAAAATAACATTTACTTTTGGGGCTTAAAATTAAGTGCGCAAGAATTCACGCAGTAATGATCTCCGTTCATTTCTTTTGGCCCGTCATCAAAGAGGTGTCCAATATGAGCCCCACAATTCTTGCAAATTATTTCCATCCTATACATTCCGTAATCATAATCAGGTCGTAATTCTACATTCCCCTTATCTATTGGCTTGCCAAAACTTGGCCACCCTGAATTCCAAACAGACGGATCTAATTCAAATTCTGCATCAGAGGAAAAAAGTGGCTGACTACAATTTGCGCATACATACATTCCCTTTTCTCCTTTTTTCCAATTTTCTTTATATTGAAAACGAGGTTCTGTCCCTTTCTCAAACATTACATGATATTGTTGAGGGGATAACTTCTTTTGTGGTGAGCTTGTCGAACCATTCTTTAATTCATCTGTATCCATATATTTAGTATAGCAGACGCGTCAAATATTCTGATATACTACCATAAGTAACCCTCACCATTTGTCCTCTCCCTAAGATAGGGAGAGGAAACACAAGGAGAGGGTCTGAGTATGGAAGAAAAATTAAAAATAAAAGATACAGTAAAAGGAACAGGAGAAGGAGTTAGGGAAGGCAATACGATTGTTGTCCACTATAAAGGATATTTCCCAGATGGCAAGCAATTCGATAGCTCATACGACCGCGACGAGCCTTTTGAAGTACAAATTGGCGCAGGCTATGTTATTCGCGGATGGGATGAAGGCATTTTGGGAATGAAAAAAGGCGGAAAGCGCACGCTTACTGTCCCCTACCAATATGGGTATGGAAAATATGGACAAGGAGAAATTCCTGGATTTGCCACACTTATGTTTGACATCGAGCTTCTGGAAATAAGATAATTTTCACTTCTTGAATTTTTAAAATTTTTTTTCTAAAATATTCTTTATGGCAAGAGCTGATCGTTTTACAACACCAAGAGACGAACATCATGCAACAGTTACGGGAAGAGGAAGGAATAGATTACTTCTTCATATGCGAGAAGAAGATCTGGGCATAACAGCAGAGCAGACATACAGAGATGCACTGGGCGGCGCCTCCTCAGGACTGGGAGTAGATTTTATTAAAGAACGAGAATGGATAGAATTTGCTGTACCAGATATTCATGTACCTGCGCATGTACGGGTAAGGCATGGAGTTCCCGTAAACCGAGGTGGAGATGGTCGCAAGCACCATCATCCAGAAGATGAAGCGGATACTAAGAAAAGGTCACGCACGCCTCGCGGTTCTCGAGCACCTCGACAAACAGGACAATAATTTTCCCTTATTTTAGGTGGAAGAAGTTGTCCATCAACCACTGGAAGAAATTTCTTTGTGTTGCTACACCCTGAACAGTCCCTGTTGGAGATGGAGTTGGCGTTGAAGAAGTCGCTGAATGTGTTGGCGTTGGCGTACTGTCCCCCCCAGATGTATTAGATCCTGTTGCAGGAGTTGGGGTTGGGCAAAGACATGTTGTCCCTGTGTAGGTACATCCTGGACCTTTGCTTTGACAATACTCGGTGTAGTTAGGTGTTGGATATTTGGTAGGTGTTGGGTATGCACAATGATCAGGATACAAATGGCAGTATTGGTCTGGAGTAAGAGTTGGCGAGGTAGAATTTTCTAGATGAAATCCTGTTGGCGTAGGACCTGTTGGTCTTGGCGTACCAGAAAGAGGCGGCAAATGACATGCAGTTGGATTTTGGGTGCAATATTCTCGGCACGTTGCCTCACTGGTACATCCTCCTGGACCAGTAAATGTTTTTTGTCCACTGGTACTTCCTGTATGCTCTTTAAGAAAACGTGAGCAGAGCTGAAAATTATTTGGGTCAGAGCAAAATACTTTACACGAGCTTTCACTGGTACATCCTCCTGGACCAAGTCGCGTATTCCCTCCTTTAAGACCATTGCTCTTTGCAAAAGCACTGCATTTTTCCCTATTTTCTTCTTTTTCGCATAATGCTTTGCACGACTCCGCACTATCGCATCCAAGAGCAAGCTTAGCTTTTTCTAAAGTAGAAGTATTGGGACTTTCATTCCCACCTTTTAAATTATGTTTTTGGGCAAATGCACTACATGCATCCGCATGCGAAACATCTGCACAATATGTTTTGCAGCTATCCACGCTATCACAGCCAAGTGTTGCTTTTGCATCTGCAACAATTGCTGCCTGATTTGTATCCAAGGAAGACTCATGGTAAAACCCCTTCATTTTTGCATAATCAACACATGCAGCAATATTTGTTGGGTCATCACAATATGTTTTACATTCGCTTGCACTTGCGCAATTGCCCAATTCAGGAATAGGAAACGTAAGATGAACAGCTGTGGTTGGAGAGACAGCCGTTGTTGCCACAGATTCTGTTGGGGTCTGAGCAAGCGCCAAGGGCGCTGCAAAAAGCAGAATGCAAAAAGCAAAAAGCAAAATCAGTTTTTTCATTGTTGTGCAAAGGCTGTAAATGGATTTTTTGTTGCAATAAATGGATTGGTATACTGAGACGATGGTGCAAATGGATTAACATACTCTGTCTCTACAACCACGTTAGGAAGCGAGCCAACTTGCATGGTGGTTGTCGTAATAGTTGAATTATTTGCAATTTTCTTCCCACCAAATGGGATAAAGAGAAGAAAAACAACGGCAACCGCACCAACAATAAGAATTCCCAACGCTGCAAGAAGATTTACAACCATAGACTTATCTTTTACTGGAGTCTCGGATAAGATTTGTGGACCAGGTATACCATCTACCTGTCTTTCGATTTGCTCAACTGTATCTACTCGCCGTGCATCAGCTGGTAAGGGAGGTTGTTGCGCAGGTAAATCCATGTAATCAGTATTTCAGAAAAAAAGACAGTGTGTCAAGAAAGACTCTAATTTCATAATATATGCAATAATTCCTTCGGTGAATCAATTATATAATCAGGCTTGTGTTCTTGTAATCCTTTTTTTGTATTAAATCCCCATGTGACAGAAGCTATTTTT
>DASQJJ010000071.1:0-11733 GCA_035631115.1 Candidatus Eiseniibacteriota bacterium | reverse complement strand
GCTGGCTTCACTCTTATTGAGTTGATGGTTGTATTCTCGGTTATGGTTATTCTCTCCTCTGTTGGTATAGCATCGTTTGTTAGCTACAGTCACTCTACGCAAGTAGATAATTCCATGAAGGAGCTAAAAACCTCATTATATACAGCAAGATCTCGAGCATTATCTCAACTTCGGGACTCAAGTTGCTATGCAAATGGATTTACTGGTCAGGGATATGAATTAAAGGGATATCAGGTTGTTATGTGTTGTACGTTTGCCTCATGCAATGAGATACAGTGTAACGATGCCAGCAACAGCTACGAGCTTCAGGCTGTATATGGAAATCCAGATGGCTCAGGAATAACCAACCAAACATGTTCGACTAAAAAATTTTCAGATCCTAACGTGACAATCACTCAAAATAAAACAACCGCAACGTACTTCTTTTTCGCATCAATTACCGGAGCACTTACATCCAACGTGACTTCTGGACAAACACCAAAAATTACCATTGGTGGGTATGGAGTTACAAAAGTTGCAAGCATTTCAGCAACGGGGGTTATTCAGTAAAAATTTCAAATGTCAAATTTCAAATATCAAATTTCAAATAGAAGTACCAAAATATTGAAAATTTCTCGTAGAGGCGAAGCGGGCCAAACACTTATCGAAGTCCTGGTTGCCTTAACTGCAGCAGTTATTATTATTGCAGCTATTGTATCTGCATCGCTTAATGCATTAACGAGTAGTGAATTTACGAGAGACCAAAATACTGCAACTTCTGCAACGCAACAAGGAATGGAAATTATTCGTAATATGCGAAATGTCAGCATTGCTTCCATATCTGCGTCATATCTTCCAAGTGGGTATTATTGCTTGGCAAGTTCGTGTTCTGCTCTTAATGAAAACGACAGCAATTGTTGGCAGCGGACACAATCTACCTGTAGTCAGAATGTAGGCAATTTTGTAAGGCAGGTTACTGTACTTCATGATTCTCTAGATTGCAATGCAACACCAACCCCTGTTGGTATACCCGAGGGGGTTCTTACTGGAAACGTAAAAATTACCGTAACTACCTCGTGGTACGACAGTAAATGTACTGACTCATCAAATACCTACTGTCATTCTGTTGTTTCTTCATCGTGTTTTTCTGACTTCACCATTGCACCAACACCATGAGAAAGCTACAAGTTACAAGAAACAAGATACAAACAATTTGGAATTTGAAATATTGGAACTTATCCTTTGATAGACTCAGGATGGTGAGCTTGCCGAATCCATTTGTTTCTTGGAAATTGGGATTTGGATCTTCCAGCAAAGCTGGCTTTACTTTGGTTGAGATGTTGGCTGTTGTTTCTATCTTTGTTGTTGTTGGCGGAATTGCAATGACGATTCTTGTCACATCATTTCGGACTGGACACAAAACAGACATTGTTACCTTGGCTCAACAAAATGGTAATTACGCCTTGTCTCAAATGTCCAAAACACTTCGGAATGCACGAGGGATAGTATCTCCCTTTCCCTGCGTTACTCCTGTAAATACAAGCACAGTTACTGTTGTTACGCCAGACAATCAACAAGTAACCTATGCATGCCTTTCTAATACTATTGCCTCCAATGGCGCATCGCTTTTGGATGTAAATACAGTAAATCTTGTAAGTTGTTCATTTGTTTGTTCACAATTTTCTAAGTCTGATTTACCCGTTATTACTGTTTCATTTACGCTCAAAGAACAATCGAATAGCGGTCTAGCTGAGCAAAAAGTTTCCTCGAATACTGTTGGATTTCAGACCTCTGTTGTAATCCGCAATATTAATAGGTAATACGATTGACAGGGTAACGCTTCCCGTATATGCTAAGAATATGGTAGCCAAATCGCATGGTGATTTTTTCGTTAGTGAGAAGGGCCCGCCTAGCCGCGAGGCTGGTCAAGCGCTTCTTATTGTTGTTTTGGTTATGGTTATTGCACTTACTGTTGGACTCTCTTTGGCATCACGAAGCATTACCAATTTAAGAAATTCAACTGACGAAGCAAATTCTCAGAGCGCATTCGCTGCCGCAGAAGCTGGCGTTGAGCAGGCGGTAAAATTGGGAGATGTTACTGGATCTTCCATTCTTTCCGGTGTTTCATTTAACGATAAAAACAAATCTCAAATTAGCAATGTTGATATAGCGACTATTACAGGAGATGAATTCCTTCTTAATAATGGTAATCCAGTTTTTCAGGACGATGGACAAGATGTATGGTTGTCGACGCATACCGATGATCCAGCACAGCTTTTTCAATCGTCATGGGCAGGGACATTGTATGTCTATTGGGGGACATCAAGCGATATAACAGGATGCTCTGATCCTGCCATAGAAGTCTTGCTTATTTCAGGTGCTCGGACCACTCCATCTATGCAGAAATATATTTATGATCCTTGTGCGAGTAGGAGAGGTATCAATCATTTCTCAGCACTTCCTGTGAATGCATCTGGGTCTTTCCCGGTAAATGGTGCAAATGGTTCGATTACCTTTAATTACAAAGTTCCTTTTCCACCAAGTACGCCCTTAACAACTGGACTTCTTGCAAGAATTATCCCTTTATATAAAGCAGGATCAATTGGCATAAAAGGCGCAGGCCTTCCCATTCAGGGAAAAATTATTACCTCTACTGGTACTGCTGGATCTACTGGGACAGAAACAGTAAGAAAAATAAGTTTTTTCCAGGGATATGAAAGTCTTCCTTCTGAATTTTTCTTTTCACTTTTTACACCACGATAATATGACAAAGCAAAAAGCATTCGGACTCGATATTGGGACAAGTACTATTAAAGCTGTTTGGTTGGCAAAAGAAGAGCATGGATTTTTCTTGCAATCAGCACTCACCATTCCTGCACCAAGTAGAGGAATGAATTCCGAATCCCCTCTTGACCAAGAAGAGTTAGCAAAAGCTATTAGAGTGCTTATATCAGAGGCAAAAATCTCTACACGCTATGTAAATATTGCTCTTCCAGAAAATCAGGTATACACCAAAGTAATAGAAACCCCTACCCTCTCAGATAAAGAGCTTGCATCTGCTATTTATTGGGAAGCAGAGCAATATATTCCTGTCCCTCTTGCAACAGTGACACTGGATTACAAAGTGCTTTTTAGGCCCGAAACAAAAGAATCAGGCAAAATGATGCAAGTGCTTCTTGTTGGTGCGCCAACAGCACTCATTGAAAAATATGAAAAAATAACCAGTCTTGCAGGCCTTTCCATAAATGCTATCGAGACAGAGCTCATTTCCCTTACCCGCTCTCTTATAGTCGAAGAAAAATTTCCCGCAACGCTTATTGTGAGTATTGGTGCGGTAAGTACTTCGCTCGCAATTGTCCATAGTGGAATTTTAGTATTTGCATATTCCTTGCCAACTGGTGGAGTTGCGCTTTCCCGGGCAATTGCAGCAGATTTTGGATTTGCCATATCACAAGCAGAGCAATATAAGAAGGCATATGGATTGGCAGATAGTGCCGTGGGTGGAAAAATAGGGAAAGTTACCGAGCCTATCCTTTCGAGTATTGTTACGGAAATTAAAAAAGCATTAGCATTTTATGCAAGCAAATATCCTGACGATCCAATGAAGCAAATAATCCTTGCTGGTGGATCTGCGAAGTTTCCTGGCCTTGCAACATACTGCACGTCCAACACAGGTATTGAGACAGCAATTGCAAATCCATGGAAGCTTCTTGTTGCCCAAGAAGTGCCAAAAGATATTATAGAAAATGCTCCAGAGTATACTGTTGCAGCTGGTCTTGCGATGAGGGAATAACCATGTCAGATATTAATTTACTGCCGCAGAAAAGCAAAAAATTTCTTTCGGAAGAACGACTTCTCCTTGGATTTAAAATAGTAGCGGTGACACTTGTTATTCTTGTTGTTAGTCTTTCTATACTTTTTTTTCTTCTTAGTCGTGATGGTACAATTCTTGCGGTTAAAAATGATGAGTCGAGAACAATTGCACAACTAACGCTTGTTCAATCCAAAACAGCAAAATACCTTATTATTGTTGATAGAATTAATAAAATAAAAACGCTCACAAAAAAAAGACTTTCCTTTGACACCACCATAACAACACTAACCCAACAAATTCCCAAGGGAGTAACAATTACCAGTTTTTCTTTAGATACGAAAGAATTATCTCTTGCTATTTCAACGCGAGACCTAACAGCAATTGGTCTTCTTATAGATAATTTTACCCAACTTATTGGCGAGAAAAAAATTCTCAAAACACTCACTATTCAAGGATTAGTCTCGGATGAGAGAAATGGAGCTTTTATCCTAACGCTTACAGGAGGTTTATTATGACAAGTGCATCAAATCAAAAGACTTCTATTAATCAATTACTCTTTAGAAATCTTTATTACAGATATCAACGATTTGTTACTCCTGGTATTACGATTGGCGTATGCCTTCTTCTTTTTTGGTTTGTTGTTATTCCTCAGATGCAAAATTGGTTTGCCATACGAGACGAGCTGGGTGTAGACCAGCAGAATCTACAAATAATGCACCAAAATCTTTCCCTTATCACCTCTTTTGATAATGCAAAATTGGATACAACGCTTCATGTGGCAACAGACGCGCTCCCAACGGAAAAGGATTTTGCTGGTATTTTATCGTCTTTACAGAATGCTGCAGCTGTTGCAGGGATAAGTCTTGGTGATTACTCGTTTCAGTTGGGTGACCTGTCTGGACTTAATGCGCAAGGTCAAGCTGCCC
The DNA here is from genome assembly GCA_035631115.1 of Candidatus Eiseniibacteriota bacterium. Classification (GTDB taxonomy): domain Bacteria; phylum Patescibacteriota; class Microgenomatia; order Levybacterales; family UBA12049; genus DASQJJ01. Next base: position 7,014 of record DASQJJ010000071.1, on the reverse strand, counting down.
AGACTCCTGTCCAGCTGACGCTTAACTTAAAAGGATCTTTGGATAATACACGTGCTTTTATTACACAACTTAAAAGTCAACTTCCTCTTTCTGATGTAACATCGGTTTCGCTAAGCTCAAATAGTAGCGTTACTGTGACTATTATTTTTTACTATGCAGCAGTTCCAAAAATTTCTTTTAAAGACACTGTCCTTTTGCCAATACTTTCAACTGCAGATAAAAAAGTTTTGGAGGATCTTTCTTTAGGGAGTACAGAGGATACTCCTATATCTTCTGCATCTGCGGTACCGAGTCCAACAGTTGTATTGCCTTCTCCAACAAATATCCCAACGGTGTTACCTACGCTTTCTGCAACAAGTAGCGCTCAGTAGTCCTTCGACATGCTCAGGATTATAACTATTTTAAGAGGTCTGGTCGATGCTTTTGGGTAATTTTTTTTGCACTTTCCTGTCTAAATTTTTCTATTTCCTTATGATTGCCTGAAAGAAGAACATCGGGGACATTTTTCCCATTATACTCTCTGGGAGTTGTGTATTGAGGATATTCCAGTAAAGTTTTTTCGGGGTCCTGCCGCTTGACAGCCCCATGGCCACCCACAAGGGAACCCCGGCCATGGGTCTCCCCGTCTCGCGTCACCCCTTGTTTAGTTTGAATAGAAAAGGACTCATGTGTGGTTGCATCTGGCTTTAAGACTCCTGGAAGAAGTCTTGCTACACTATCTACAATAAGCATTGCAGGGATTTCTCCACCTGTTAGAATAAAATCTCCAATAGAAATTGTCTCGTCAACCAAATCGCGTACTCTTTCGTCTACTCCTTCATAGTGTCCGCAAATAAGAATAAGATGTTTGAGTTGAGAAAATTCTTTTGCAACTGTTTGATTAAACGTTTCTCCTCGTGCATCCAGAAGTACAATTCTTTCTTCTTTTTTCGTTAGTCCTTCTTCTCTTGCGCTACTAATTGCTTTATCAAGTACATCTACCTTCATAACCATACCAACTCCTCCGCCATATGGTGTATCGTCAACTACTTTGTGTGTTCCATGTCCAAAATCACGAATATTCACAAATTCGATTTCCAGAAGCCCTTTTTGCTGGGCGTGCTTAAGAATAGATTCTCGAAATGGCCCATCAAACATTTCCGGGAAAAGAGTGAGAATGGTAGTTTTCATAAACTAGTTATTAGTTGGTCGTTCATGGTTCATCGTGCAACGAACTAAGAACCAATAACTACAAACTATTCGGAGAGCATGATTTGGACTTTTTTACTTTCTTTCATTGCTGGGATTTTCATAAGATTGCGAATTGCTCTAATTACTTTTCCACCTTTTCCAATAAGTTTGCCCATATCTTCTTTATCGGGAGTAATGGTAAAAGTAACAACGCCGTCAAGCTCTTCTTCTGTCACAACTACTGCGTCTGGATTATCAACGAGAGCTTTTACTAAATATTCAAGAATGTCTTTCATTATGCGATTAATTTTTTAACAGTTGCAGAAGGGGTAGCACCTTGAGAAAGCCAATATTTGACCCTATCCATATTAAGTTGCTTTACAACACCTTTGGTTGTCTTAGAAACCCAACCTAAGTACTCTGTTGGCTTGCCGTCTCGTCTATATCTTCTTTCGGTAACAACGACGCGGTATTTTGCTTCGCCTTTATGTCCTGTTTTGGTAAGTCGAATTACTAACATATGGTTATTTGTTAATCGTTCGTCGTTCATCGTGCGATGAACCCTGAACTAATAACTATGAACTTAATTGTATCATTTCCCAGCCTTCTTCTCAAGAGCCTGCTTTGCAGCCATTTCTTCTGCTTCCTGCTTGGATTTTCCCTTTCCTTCCCCAAAAAGTTGGTCTTTTACGTAAGCACCCACGGTAAAAATCTTGGCATGAGATGGGCCATTTTCTTCGAGCACCTTATACACTGGAGATTGATGATGGGTAGACTGCGTATATTCCTGAAAAAGACTCTTTGGATCTTTAAATTGCCTTCCTTCTACAATATCTTCCATTTTAGAAAAAAGCGCATCTGCAATAAATGAAGTGACTATCTCTATACCTTGGTCAAGGAATAATGCTCCTATATACGCTTCCATGCTATCAGCAAGTAAGCTTTGATTTTCTCTTCCCTTTGCCTCTTCTTCTCCTCGGGAAAGCTTAAGAAATTCACCAAAACCAAGCGACCTAGCAATTTCTGCAAGAGTCTTCGTATTTACTAAAAGTGAGCGGATATTGGTAAGAATACCTTCGTTAAATTGTGGATACCTTCTAAAAAGCTCATTGGAGATAACAAAAGAGAGAATACTGTCTCCCAAAAATTCCAATCTTTCATTGGAGACTGTTTTTTCTTTTACCTCATTTAAATATGACCTATGAATAAAGGCTTGCTCAAAAAGTTGTTTGTTTTTAAAAATAGGTAATGTCATGATTGTATTAGTTTCCCTAGTGCACCATTAATAAAGCTTCCACTATGTTCTCCACCATATTCTTTTGCTAATTCAATTGCCTCGTCAACCACCACTTTTGGAGGTGTAGACTTTTCAAAGAAAAGCTCATAGATTGCTAGTCTGAGAATTGCTACGTCAACTTTATTAATTTTTTCTATAGGAAATTCTGGTGCTGCTTTCACGATATAGCTATCCAACTCCTCTTTTTTCTCCAAAATGTGCTTGGCTTTATCTGTAATTGGTTGTTTGTGAAAATCTGCTTTAAAGAGTTGCTCAATTAATTTTTGCCGATTTGTATGTCTGGGGTCAAGGGGATTTTTCATTCAGTTATCTTGATGAGATCCTTTACTTAGTTAAAGGTTATCTTATATAGACGTTTTTGTCACTTTTGCTTTTGATTCTTTTTTAACAACCTCTACTCCTTTGTAAAATCCGCAGAATTTACAGACTGTATGAGGAACTGTTGGTTGTCCACAATTCGGGCATGCAACTGCACTAGATTTGGCAAGCTTGATACTTGCTCTTCTTTTTCCTTTTCGTCCTACAGAATGTCGTCGTTTTGGCTCATGTGGCATAGCTAGTGTATTTTAGCAGATTCCTGTGCTTGTCCGCAAGGAGAAAGTGATGCTTTAGGCAGCGCCATCGTCATCAGGTCCTGGTACTTGATAGAAAGTATGAGGAGTCTGTTTTCTAGGTTCGATTAGGCCAACGACAAATCCACCTGAAAGTCTTGAATGCCGTATGCCATATTCATTTGGCGGTGCCTGAGTTACTCTTCTTCTATCCTTTGTATCTCCACCAATTCCATGCAGTCTTGCGATCTCTTCTGCCTCATCTCTCGTTTGGCCATAGGCAATACATTTAGTTGGATCTGGTTTAATTTTTTGTTCTCTATGAAATATCTGTACCATGGTAAGGAATTATACCTTAATCTGGACTGACTTGCTTAACAGATGCTTCCATAACCTTTTCTAGAAGGAGAGGGTGTCTCGTAAGTGTTGGAAACACTTTTATTGCTTCTTGCTTAGATATTTCTAAAAGTCGCGTGTCTCCAAAAGAGGCTATTTTAAGCCATTTTCTGCCATGTTGCATAGTGCCATACAATTCTCCTGCTCCGCGCATCTTTAAGTCCAATTCAGCCAATTCTGCGCCGTTATGGATATGCTCTAGAGATTTGAGGCGGTTGGTTGTTGGAAGACTGGAGCTTTCGGTAAAAAGCAGGCAATATGACTGTTTGTCACCGCGGCCAACACGACCTCGCAATTGATGGAGTTGTGACAAGCCAAATCTTTCTGCTGCCTCGATAAGAATAATAGTGGCATTAGGAATATCTATGCCCACTTCGACAACTGGCGTTGCAACAAGAATATCTATTGTTCCTTTACGGAATTCTTCCAAGACCCCATCTTTTTCTTTTGGCCGCATTTTTCCATGCAAAAGTCCCAATCGTAATTTTGGAAAGATATGTTTTTGTAAGCGTTCAAATTCCGTACTTGCAGCTTTAATTGTTGTTAAGGATTCGGACTCTTCTATAAAAGGACAGACAATAAATACCTGATCACCCTTTTTTACTTGCTCCTCTATCCAAATATATCCTGCTTCCCTTTTTTGTGCTGGAACAAGCCATGTTTTTACAATTTGCCTGCCTTTTGGCATTTCGTCCAAGACAGACAGTTCTAAATCTCCATATACAGTAAGCGCGACAGTACGAGGAATTGGTGTTGCAGTCATGGTAAGGACGTGCGGATTGGTACCCTTAGAGCGAATTATAGATCGCTGCTCTACTCCAAAGCGATGTTGCTCGTCGATTACCACTAGACCTAATTTTTCATAATTTATTTTTTCGGACAATACTGCATGAGTACCAATAAGAATGTCAAATGAATTTATTGTTCGAGCTTGTCGAGAACTATCTTCTGAACTTCTCGATTTGCTTCGCTCACTCGAAGAAGAATATGTTTTTTTAGAGCCTGTTGCAAGATCAACTTTGACGCCAAGGGGTTCAAGCAAACTTTTTATTGTTGTGTAATGTTGATTAGCTAAGATTTCCGTTGGTGCCATAAGGACTGCTTGGAATCCATTAAGATAGGAGAGATACATAGCAATTGCAGCAACAACTGTTTTACCACTTCCTACGTCTCCTTCTAGGAGTCTATTCATTGCATGAGTACTGGTAAAATCGGCAAATATTTCATGAATCGCCCGTCTTTGAGCATTTGTTGGCTCGAAAGGCAATTTCTCCCAGAAAATATCTATTTCTTTTTTATATGTTTCTATGGCGAATGTATTCCCCACTACTTTTTCCTGCCATTCTCTTTTTCTTTGTATGTTGGCTAGTTGTAATAAAAAGACTTCATCAAACCCAAGTCGCGCGCGTGCTTTCTCTGCCAAAGGAAGGGTATTGGGAAAATGAATTTCCGATAGTGCGGCATGTAGCTCCATAAAGCCCAAATTCTTTATCATGAAGTCGGGCAAAAATTCTTCCAGCTCATACCTATTTTGCTCGAGTATTTTAAATACTTGTCGCCGTAGCCATTTCGAGCTAACTCCTTGGGTCTCAGGGTACACTGGGACAAGTCTTCCTGTATGAATAGTAGTGCCGCTTTCTGGAATTAATTCAAAATCTGGAGAAATAAGCTGCAAGATACCATTGTCTGATTCCACTCTTCCAGACACAGAGACCTTATCTCCAAATTTTAGGGTCTTGGTAATGTAGGGTTGGTTAAACCAAATAATAGAAAGACTTCCTGTGTCATCGGTAAGTCTTGCCCGTTGAATCTGCTTATGGGACCTGGTGTAGTTATTGGTAATTTCTGTAATTTGTCCTTGAATGGTTGCTATTTCTCCAGGGATTGCATTTTGTATAGCAACAATGTTGGAATAGTCTTCGTAGCGAGTTGGCAAATGGTATAAAAAATCCTTAAGAGTAAATATTTCTAATTTTTCCAACCGCTTTGCATAATTTGCATAGAGTCTACCTGCATCGACAACAAGAGTTGAGAGCTTCATAGTGAATTATTTATACATCTGTCATTCTGGCTTGTCCAGAATCGATTCCTGAATCAAGTTCAGGACAGGCTCTGGATGCACTTCGTTTACCAGGATGACGTTTTACTGCCCGAGGAGAAGATATGGGACAATTGACCCCAAGACAAGCGCAATGCTGCCAATTGCGATAAGTATTTTTAAAACCCAATGATGTTTTCTAAAAAATTCCACTATTAATCCCTTTCTCTATTCTCCCATTTCAACTTTAACGTACTTTCTTTTTCCTACTTTTACAATAATACCATCCTTTATTGTCGTTTCACCATTGCTATCTATTACCTTTTCGTTATCCACTTCGACTCCACCTTGCTCAATAAGTCTTTTCGCCTCGGATTTACTTGATGCAAGATTTGTTTGCAATAAAAGATCTACAAAAGAAATTAATTCATTCTCTTTTTTCAAACTAACAGTTGGCACATCTTCTGGCATTTCTTTTTTCTGGACTGTCCTTTCAAAATACTCTTGAGCATTTCTTGCTGCATCTTCATTATTGAGTTGTTTCACAATTTCAAAGGCAAGTTTTTTCTTGTGTTGGACTGGATGTGCGCCGTCTTTAAGTTGATTTTCGATTGAATTTACTTCTTCCATTGGTACATCGGTTAGGTACTCTAGTCCTTTTACAATAACATCGTCCGATAGGCTCATTATTTTTCCAAATAATTCTTCTGGTTGGTCATTAAGTGCAATAACATTTCCTTCTGTCTTGCCAATTTTTCTTCCCTCACTGTCAGTAAGAAGGGGTGTTGTGAGGACAAATTTTTCTTTGTGCAGCATATTTTGCACGAGGGTTCGTCCAGCTAGCATATTAAACATTTGATCACTTCCCCCAAGTTCCAGGTCTACGTCCATGGCAACACTATCGTATCCTTGTAAAAGTGGATACATAAATTCGCGCATGTTAATTGGTTCTTTATTTTGCTTTCTTTTCTCAAATAAATCCCGCTCTTCCAGCTGCTGTAAAGTAAAATTACCAGCAATTTCCAGTAAATCCTGGAGCGTTAATTTGGTAAGCCAGTCGCCGTTGTATAAAATTTCCACAGGATTATCTCCTTCGAAATCAATTAATTTCGATGCTTGCTTTACATAGTCAACTGCATTTGCACGAAGCTCCTCTCTGTTTAAAAATTTATCCCTTGCGCGTGTCTTGCCAGACGGGTCGCCGGCCAAGCCTGTTCCATCTCCAATAAGAAAAATAACATGGTGTCCGAGCTTTTGAAATTGTGCCAACTTTCTAAATCCAACCATATGCCCAATGTGCATTTGAATACCGGTTGGGTCAAAGCCTTGATATAGCCGTAATTTTTTTCCACCACGCAAAACTTTTTCCAATGCTTCTTTTGTTGGATATACTGTGTCAACGCCGCGAGTCAGTAATTCTTCTATTTTATCCATATTTTTCAAAGTATAGCACGAATTTTTCAGAGGAGCTAGCCTAGGCTCTAGCTTCCTCTTAAAAGATTAAAAAATCCAGCCAGCAGCGGCGATTCGCCTCATCCTTTTGTCTTCTCGTTGTCTCGCTT
>DASQJJ010000070.1:0-3295 GCA_035631115.1 Candidatus Eiseniibacteriota bacterium | reverse complement strand
TTTCGAAAGCCCAGATGCAACAACGACATTGTCTCCAATAGATTCAACAACACCAACATTTTGTGACTTTCCTGAAGATTCAAAGGAAGAGAGCTTATTTTCTAAATTTTTAATAATGTCATCAGATTTCATAGACTTTGAATAAATCTTTCTATATTGCTTTTAAGACTCATATCATAGACCGTGTCATTGTCAATTACTTTTATTCCCAAAAGAAGCGATTTGTCTTCCAGTACTTTTACCTGCTTTTTTACATTACCCAACAAAGACTTATTATAAAGCTTACTGTCTGGCAATACAAGAGAAATTGTATTCGCTTTTTCTACTAACTTTAATCCTCGAATATATTTTTTTAAATCTGCTCTAGTTAAAAGCTTTGCAACTCTTTCAACTTTTTTATTATCTAATTGTCCTTTTGTATAACTAGCCTCAACTAATTGAGAAATAATTTTTTTTGTCATATTTATACTTTTATCTTCTTTATTGCATTACTAACAATTTCTTTTTGGGTTTTGCTATCTACAAGATTTGATAATGACTTTTCCAATAACTTTGCGGCCAATTCTGCAGTATGCTTAGAGAGTTGTTTTTCTGCAAGAAGTGTTTGGTCTTCTATTTCTTTCTTTGCATCTTCAAGAATTTTTTCAACACGCTTTTTTGCTCCTTCTTCTGCAACAGCCACCATATCCTGCGCCTGCTTTTGCGCATCTGCAAGAATTTCGACTACATTTCCTTGAGCTTTTTTAAGAAGAGCTTTTTCTTCTTCTAATGATTTTTGTAGTAAATCTTGCGACTTTTGTGCATTTTCTACACCCTCTGCAATAAGCTTTTTTCTTTTTTCAAGCATTGCAAAGATAGGCTTGTACGCGAATTTTTTAAGCAGCCAAAAAATAATCAGAAAATTAACAATCTGAGCTGCAAGTAAGACCCAATCAACTCCAAAATTTTGTAATATATCCATATTTATATCCCTAGCTAAGCGAAGAGTGTGCCCTTCGTTTAGCTCGAAATACAAAGATAACGAGCAACTATCTTATTTACCGAATGCGAGAATAAGAGAGTAAATAGCGATAGCTTCAGCAAAAGCCATTCCGAGTAACATTGCTGGAAGAATTCTTCCCGATGCTTCTGGATTACGACCTAATGCTTCCATTGCTTTCATACCGATAAATCCGATACCAAGACCTGGTCCGAGACCACCGATTGCAACAATAAGACCGCCGTGTAATGTAAAGTCCATTTAATGCTCACCTCCTTCGCTATGTGGGGTTGTTAGAATAGCCATAAATGCCATAGTTAATATTGAGAATACTAATGCCTGAACAAGACCTACTATTATCTCAAGAGATATAAAGGGAAGAGGTAAAATAAAAGCAAACATACTGCTTACAGTCTTTAATACTACTTCTCCCGCGAATATATTACCAAAAAGACGGAAAGAAAGCGAGATGACTTTTGTAATTTCCGATACAATTTCCAAAATTCCAACAAAAAGAAAAATTGGATTAAGAGAAAAGTACCGCTTAAGGTAGTCTGCAAGTCCAACTGCTCGAAGTGCCAGGACATGGGTAGCAACTGCGCTTACTAAAGCAAGACCTAATGTAAGATTTAAATCGCTTGCTGCACCGCGAAGTAAAGGCACCATACCTTCTGGTGTTTTGACTAATATTGTTCCAAATCCTGGAAGAAGGGATGTCCAGTTGGCAATAAGAAGGAAAATAAAAAAAGACATAAACCATGGAAAAATTTGTGGTGCATTTTTCGGGCTTACGGAAAGAGTCAAGTCATACAGTCCTTCTATTGCATATTCAAAAATATTTTGAAGAGTACCTGGGATAAGTCTGAGTTGTTTTTGCAATGCAACAATTGTGCCAACAACTATCCCATCAACAAAAAAAGTGTGCAGAAGGGTATTGGTCAGCGGCAAAGGACCAATTCGAAGAAGTGTCTCAGCAGCGAGTTCTGCGGCCATGCAATATATTGTAGCAGGAGAAAAGTCTAGGTTCAATAACTGATTTTACAAAATCATTTTGACAACGACCTATAGATATGACATAATCTTTCTATGGTTTTTACAGATAGAATTACCTGGGACCCAAGAGTTGTACATGATTCAAGCCTACCCAAACTTTTTGCGAGAATCAGAAGAACCAGCAGTAAAGATGAGGATGGTAAAGTAAAGGTCTTAGAGGAAACAGTTTTATTTAAGACAAATGCTACAACAGGAGAAACAACGCCTGTCGCTACTCAAAGAGGATGGACAATAACACATGTACCTGAATCTCCACACATATTTTATTCAGGCGGAGATTATGATTTTAGAATAAGGAGAATACCAGAATCACAACGACAAGAATTTACTCCACCTCCTCCAAGACCTTCCCGCATGAGACAAGAAAGAAATTAACCTGCCTTCTGTGGTTTTACAATAGTACTTACAATAATTACTGGTCTGTCGTCTTTACTGTCCAATTTTCCCTCAAACATAAGTACTGTATCTGGCAAAAGAATTTCTCTATACATTTCATAAATTTTGGGAAATATAACACACTCAATACCAACACCTTTATCGTTGGCAATGGTTACAAATGCCATTTCTGCATTCGATTTTCTGGTAAATATACGCTTCATGGTCTCAACAATGCCTCCTATCTTTACTACAGTCCCATTTTCTGCCTCTCCAATTGTTTCTAATTCGTGACTAATAAGCTTCTTAATACTCTCTAAATATTCTGCCTGAGGATGAGCGGTAAGGTAAAATCCTAAAAATTCTTTTTCAAATCCCAATTTTTCTATATGAGAAAAGTCCTCTATTCCTGAATAATCAACACTGGCATCTCGCATGCTAATTTTTTCATCCATGTCGTCTCCAAATAAAGAATTTTGTCCATCAGTAAGGTGCTTTTTAAATTTGGATATGGTCTCGGCAATTTCTACCTGAGATGCAAGAAGCATTGCTCTATTGCCAAATCTATCCATTGCTCCAGCTTTAATAAGAGACTCTAATGTTTTTTTATTTACAGCTCCCAAATCGACACGCTTGCAAAAATCCTCCAATGTTAAAAAAGGTCCTGATTCACGTGCACCTAAAATTGTGTGAATTGCAGCATCTCCAACGTTTTTTATTGCAGAAAGTCCAAAGCGTATTTTACTTTCTTCTTCTATGGAAAATTCTGCTCCAGATGTATTAATGTCAGGTGGGAGGACTTGAATATCTATTCTTTTACACTCAGCAACTGCCTGTGCAATTTTCTCACTTTTTGTAGGACCAGATGTCCCTCGAGATTCTGCAGTG
>DASQJJ010000069.1:0-5936 GCA_035631115.1 Candidatus Eiseniibacteriota bacterium | reverse complement strand
ATTCATGCTTTTGGGTAATGTCTATAAATAACTCAATAGCATGATTAACATGGTCTGCATAGAATTGTCTTTGCGCATTACCTGCGAATTCAAATCCTGGCATATCCCGATTAATATCAAATTTATAGCCTGTTATGTTTCCATCTTTATCCCTTATCGATTGTAGCCCTACTAATTCTTCATATAAATTCTTGTCGTAGTTACTACTCCCATCTTCCCGTACAACCAAACCTTCCCAGAAATTTACTCCAAGTCTATGAATACCATACAAATTTTCCAAATTCCCAGGGTAATTGCCTCCGCCTGTTTGGCGCAGTCTATACCACTCTGTATTTAAGACCTTAGACCAGGCGTCGTGCCCAATACCCGGCATATCGTTTCTGGCGGAGATACCTGTATGAAAAGTAAAGGTGTATGCCCACTCTTCCGCCCACTTTGCCTCAAATTCATCCAGCTTCTCAGTAAAGGATAGCGCATCACGCATGCCACCCCGCATCAATTCTCGAGCTTCTAGTGAATAGCGAATATGGCTATATGGATTCATATCTGGAGTAAATTCTGTCCCAAATGCTTTGGTAAAAAGTCCAACAGCAAGCAAATCTAGCCCTTTCATAGGATCTTTTGCGCTAGGCTTGAGAAATTCAGACATAAATCTGTCTTTCGCAGATTTGTCTGATTTTAGTTTTTCATCGGCTTTTATTCCTGCATGACCAACCAAAGAATCCAAAAATGCTTCCCGTCTTGTGTCCGAGCTGTTTGTTAACCGTGATTCAAGCTGACTAACTTCATCAAGTCTTGTTTGGTTGTTAGCATATCTTTTTTTCAATTCGTTAAATGCTTTTTCTAAAGATTGAGCTGTTATGTGTCTTCCTGACATTTTTACTAAGAATTCTTGTTTGCTCAGCGTCATGAAATCAACAAAGTCTGCTTTTTCCCAATCATGTCTTTTGCGTGATGTGCCCAACATTTCTTTTTGCGTACGGGGAATTAGGGTATCATTGAGTGCATTAAAGAATTCCACCTCAACCCTGCTCTTAGATGGAGCAGCCATTGGATCTTTTGGATCATATCCTTCGTAAATATAGCCAAATTTTTGGTCTTCAAGAAGAAGGCGCCTAATAACCGAGCTATACATAATTTCCGCACCATTTACTCCTTCTTTGTTTTTTAGTACTTCAAAAAAGGGGTTAATTCCTCCTTCTATTTTGTACCCTCCAAATGCAGCATTAGCTTCAGAAACATGGTAATATCCGGCCAAAGAGCGCTGAACTGCTTTTCCCAAAGATCCCTGATGACCCAATTTCCCATTCTCGTCTTTAAATTTCTTCTGCGATTCACTTGGCGCAACAATTGCACGATATATTGGCTTCCCCTCTGCATCAAGCGCTGGCTCATTGTTAGGTGTCATCACTTGTTCAATAATCTCGTCCCTATGAGTTGTTGCCGGCATATCTAAGACTGCCCACAATCTTCTTCTGGTACGAGTAAACTTATTATCGCTATAAATTTCTGCCATTACCTCAGAAAGCGGCTTTTCATTGGGCATACCTTTTTGTCGATAGCTTACGTCATAATTATGATTCATGGTCATAAGCCACAACTGATACATAATCTCTTCCTGGGCACGTGCGAATTCTTTACTGGTACTTGTTGTTTTATTTTCTACTTCCCATTCTTCTTTATTTGCCAACCACTCATACACTGGTTTTCTTATCATTACTTTGTTCCCATCCTTATCTTCAACCTCACTTACATAGAAAACGTCATATAAATCTTCTCCCCTACGTTCTGTTCGAGCACCAGTCGTTTTAACATACGCTTTAGTTTGCTTTCCTGTCTCAGGATTAACAAACGATGTGTAATACCCAATAACGTTGTTGTCATATTCTGGATCATTCTCATGTCCTTCCGGGGCCTTTTTTTTCTTTCTTTGTTTTGTTTGAGAATCAATTTCAAAAAATTCATCTGGGATATCCTTGTATTTCCCTTGCTCGTCTGCTCTATTTATATCTTCTGCTTTTACTTGCAGCTCTCCCTTTGTTGGTTTACGGTGACCAAAATATGCATTAAAGTCGACAAGCATTTCATACAAAGCCACTTTTCTTGCACCGGCAACAATATACATATTTTCGAAAAGATTAATATCCTTCATCGGGTCAAAATCATGGTAAAACCAAGCTCTTTCTTCTACCCACCTGAGAAAGTTTTCTGGATGTGCTGTCTCTGTTGACATTTCCCGTCCAAAATTGTCAATATACGCATTAATGTCCAGGATTGAGAATTCTCCACCAGGGCGGAAGCGATCATCGTCTAGGGTAATGTTGAATTTTGTCATCAATTCTTCAAAAGAGACGATCTGCTTAAATGGATCGTCGTATTCTTTAGATATTTCAGCTTTTTTATAAAAAGCAGCAATCTGCTCAGAAAGCTTTGCAACTGCCTGTGCTTCTCCCAAGATAGTTGCTTGCCTAGAGGGAGTATCTTCCGCATCTGTTGTCTGACCATCCGGAGGGTGATTTTCAAGAAATTTAACAATATCCTGTAGCTGCTTAAAAATACCGCCATCTGGCTTATCCATTTCTTTCAAGATATCTTTATTCACTCCGTGATTTGTAACGTCTGCCCTAACGTTATGCTCTAAAATTTTTGCTGCTGCAGCAACAAAGGAAGCTTCTGAAAGAACCTCTGAAGGACTTGATCTGCTTTGAATGGTCTTACTAATCTCCATGAGCTTGTCTCGGGTAAATTTTTTCGCTTCGCTTTGTGCTTTGGGTGCCATATCTCCTTCAGGAGTAGTTTGAGCATCTATTGGCTCGACATCGGTTTCTGTTTGACCCGCAGCCAAATTTTTTCTCCATTTCTCGCCTTTGCTTTTCCTTACTTCTGCATCAGAAAGAAACTCACCCTCTGTAGCTGGTTGTTGTTCGGGTACATTTGGGTCCATAGATCCATCGTACCTGCCTAGACTCCCTGATGTCAATTCTGCGTAATTCATGAGCATAGTGTACTGCGGACACACGCTCCATCCTTGACGTTTACCTAACAACAACCTTTTGATACTATGGATGCATGTCTCAACTACACAATATTGAATCACTCTATCCTGCTGAGACTCGGGAAAAAGAAATTAGTCAAATTTTTTCCTGCATTACCGCGGGAAAATCTGTACAGCTTATTTCTCTTCCTGGAGCAGGGAGAAATTATGTACTACATCTCCTTCTCTATAATAGAGACATACGTATTCATCACCTCGGGAGCACAGAGCAGCTTTTGTACCATTTTGTCCTTATTCCTTTTGCAGAAATAAAAAATCGTTCTCTTTTTGATGTAATGAAATTTATTTTTCTTCAACTTTCATCCAGTCTTCATGAAAGACGAAAAGAAGAAGAATTCTTGGTCGTAGACCAGCTTTTTAAAGAAGCACTTTCCTATAAAGACGAATTGGTCCTCTTCCAAAAATTAAAAGACGCGTTTGACTATTTAGCTTTAGAAAAAGGGCTACATATTACCTTCCTCCTGGATAGATTTGAAACCTATGTCCCTCATGCAACAGAAGAATTTTTCAATAACCTTCGCTCTTTAAGAAATCATGCAAAATATAAGTTTTCTGTTGTTTTTTCCTCAACAAGACCATTGGAGGACATGCTCGAGCCAGAAATATTTTCTGACTTTTATGAGTATGTTGTCGATAATACTGTCTACCTATCTCTTGAGGATGCAGTCGGTCTGCATTCTCGTGTGCAGTATCTAGAAAAGCTGACCGGAAAAACAATTGGAAAAGATAATCTCGCAAAATTAACCCTTCTTACCGGGTATCATGGTAAGCTAACCCGCATCGGACTTGAGGCATTTCTCGCAGGCAGTCTCACCGAAATTTCCCAGGAATCCTTACTCAGGCTAAAAGGTATTCAGGGAGCACTCAAAGAGCTATGGCTTTTCCTTACCCCGGACGAGCAGCAGGATATGCTCACTCTGTGCAACAACGAGTCGTGTCCTCTTCCCAGCGAATTTTTACAACACGTGGGACTTATCCGCAACCAAAAAATTACTATTCCCTTATTTGTTGCGTTTGTAAAAATGCAAAAAGGAGACGTGCATGCAAAAATTCTTTTTGACTCTGCAACAAATACCATTAAAAGGGGCGACCAAGTCGTCTCAGACATGCTTACCTCTTCCGAATTTCGCTTACTCACGCTCCTTCTTGCGCAAGAAGGGTCCATTGTTGATAGAGAAACAATTATTCACGCGGTGTGGTCCGATAGCAAGTCCCAAGAAGGAGTCAGCGAGCAGGCAATTGACCAACTTCTTTTGCGTCTTCGAAAGAAAATAGAAGACGACCCCGCCAATCCATCACACATTCAGACAATAAAAGGCCGGGGGATAAAATTCGTCCAGTAGTATTTTATTGACAACAAAAGGAGTTGTGTGCCACGATGTCTGTATGTCCAGATCTAAAGCTATCTCTTTTTTCCTTTTTCTTTTTTCATTTTTCAGCATTCGCATTCCCGTCTTTGCTCAATGCGCAGCTCCTGGAGAAAGAGGGGGCTGTGGTGGCGTTGACACTGCAATTGGCCGCATCTCTACAGATCCAGCAGGTCTTATTGGAAACATCTTAGCAATCCTACTTAGCATTTCTGGTGGCATTGCAATTATTCTTATCATTGCAGCAGGGTATCAACTCGTCACGTCCAGAGGAAATCCAGAAAAAGTAAAAGAGGCACGAGAAAGAATTACTTCGGCAATTACCGGACTTTTGCTTATTATTTTCTCTGTGCTCATCTTGCAAATTATTGGCTTTGACTTATTACACTTGCCAGGCTTTAATAGATAAATATTATGAAACTTTTAGCACTCAGTATAGGCAGCAATTCGCTTCCAACCTATCGCATAGATGTCCCTGTACTTAATAGCATCAACGGCCTCCACCTTCAAGACATTCTCAGATTTGCCATTACAATTCTTCTCACAGCATCTGTTTTGCTGGCGCTTTTCTTTCTTATTTTTGGAGGACTCAGGTGGATACTGTCCCAGGGAGATAAAAAGCAACTTGAAGAAGCGCAAAAGACAATTCAATATGCCATCGTTGGACTAGTGCTTGTATTACTTTCTTTCTTTATTATTAATTTTATTGGGTTTCTTTTTGGTGTAAATCTTCTCAAAGTACAGTTTTAGAGACCACAACTTGACAAGAGAAAAAAATGTCTTTACGATAAGGGTGACATGAAAAAAGTTTTGGCCTCTTTTGCAACTATTGCATCCGGTCTTGTGCTCGCTCCTGTTGCTTTTGCACAGAGCAGTGTTAATGCCTGCCCTAGTGGCAGCTTTAATGTATTGTGCAACTTGGACATTCAAAAACTTATCACCAACGGCATTAATCTTATCTTTGTGGTTGCCGCACTTCTTGCACTTGTTTTTCTTATTATTGGTGGCATCAAATGGCTTACCTCCCAAGGAGAAAAGGAAGGCGTTAATAAAGCACGCGAGACAATCGTTGCGTCAATTGTTGGCTTGGTTATTATTTTCTTGTCTTACCTTATCATCAATTTTGTCCTCCAACTATTTGTGAATGTGAGCTTAAGCAATCTTTCTTTCCCCAAGCTTACCCAGTAATTTCTTATATGTGGAATAGCTATAATTGTTTGCAAAATGGCATAGTAACGCTTGCCTGTATTCCAGCCCTCTACAAACTTGCTCTTGGTATAGCAATTAATCTTATTGGCATTGTTTCATTATTTATGATTATTTTTGCTGGAATTAAATACACTACCTCAGGCGGAGGCAAGCAAGTTGAAGAAGCAAAAAATATTCTTACCTATGCAATTATTGGTCTTGTTGTTGCGCTTCTTGCGGTATTTATTATCCATACCGTTGCCGGACTCACAGGAGTTGGGTGCATCATGACCTTTGGACTTTTTGGTCCAGGCACCTGCAAGGGG
>DASQJJ010000068.1:0-4299 GCA_035631115.1 Candidatus Eiseniibacteriota bacterium | reverse complement strand
AATACCTTTATCGAGGTCCAGCGTGCCCTTACAGATACAAAATTTGTTGAAGAGCTGTTGCCAAAAGTGACAGACCCTATTATTAAAAGGTACTGGACAGACCAGATAGCTCAGACATCGGACTTTCATAAGTCGGAAGTTTTGGATTACATTGTGTCCAAATTTGGAAGATTTGTTACGAATAAGCTGATGCGTAACATTATTGGACAGTCTAAATCGTCTTTTGATTTTAGAAAAATTATGGACGAGAAGAAAATTCTTCTTGTGAATTTATCCAAAGGAAAAGTGGGAGAGGAAAATTCTCAATTCTTAGGTCTTATTCTCGTGCCAAAACTTCTTACTGCCGCTATGAGTAGGCAAGATATTCCGTATGAGCAGAGGCAAGATTTTTACCTGTATGTTGACGAATTCCAGAATTTTGCAACCCCAGACTTTGCGGCCATTCTATCTGAGGCAAGAAAATATAAATTAAATCTTATTGTTGCGAATCAGTTTACTGGACAAATGGAAGATGATGTGAAGCAGGCTATTTTTGGAAATGTGGGTACCATTACATCCTTTAGAGTTGGTGTACAAGATGCTAACTTTTTACAACATGAATTCCAACCAACCTTTACTGAGGCAGATTTAATTAATGTTGATAGATTTAATGCATATATCCGGACAGTTGTTCATGGAGAGCCAGTATCCTCATTCTCTATTGATGTAACAAAAAATATGGCACAAGAAAAAGCACTTGATAACCCGCGAGTAGGGGAGTTGATAAAGGAATTATCCCGCTTAAAGTATGCAAAAGACATTCATCAGGTAGAAGCAGAAATTTCTGCAAGAGCTAGATTATAAACTTCTGAGATCTCTCACTTCGTTCGAGATGACATATATCTTCATTTTTGTTAAAATAACATCCACCAGGGTCGGTAGCTCAGTTGGTTAGAGCACTTGTCTTATACACAGGCTGTCGGAGGTTCGAGTCCTCCCCGACCCACCAGGTTAGTTTTTGTTTATTTGATAGAACACATTAGGAAGTATAGCCCCAAAAACCACAAGTCCTCCACCAATAAGAGTCATGCCAGATAAAGATTCCTTAAAAAAGATAAATGCGAGAATCGTTCCAAATACTGCTTCAAGTGGCGTAATAAGACTGCCAACATGCGCCTCTACTTTCCGAAAGCCATAGATCATTAATTGGTCTCCAACAAATTGAGTTAGTCCATAGAGTACGATTCCAATCCAGGGAAGATTTATGGAAAGCGGAGGAGTCTTTTGATGAAAAAGAAATGCCAAGGGGAGGCTTGTGAGAAAGATTGCCCCGGCGTCAAAGACTATTAATTGAAAACTACTATATTTTGCAGAAATAAATTTCGGAAAAATATTCCAAATACCTCCCAGGATTCCAGCAGAAATTGCAGTGAAGACGTAAAGAATAGGTAATTTTCCAAGAGAAAATCCAAAAATAATAAATAACCCTGTCAGAGAAAGAATAATGGCAATTATTTTATTTGAATTCAATTTTTCCTTTAAAACAACAGATCCTACAATGTATCCGGTAATCGTTGTTCCTGAGTAAAGAAGAAAAAGTGCAGTACCAATAGGAAGATGATTAAAGCTCAAGAAAAGGCAAATTGTAATGAGACTGTCACAGACAATCCAACCCAAAATTGGGGGTACGTCCTCTTTTCTCAGCGAGGTCCATTTTCTACTTAAGACAACTGCGAGGAGAGCAATGAGTGTAACAAAAAGATTTCTTATCCAATTTTGAGAGAAAACCTCAAAGCCCTGCCCAATGAGTCTGGAATAAATTCCATACATGCCAAAGAGGAAGGTAGCTAAGGCAAGAATTATTACTCCCTGAAAGCGTTTCATAAGATAAAGTATAGCAGAGGATATTTATGCAGCGCGGCGTGTCATGGATTCTCTTACTTCATCACTGTCTTGCCCCGAAGAAAGCCTTTCTGTTACACGCAAAGCGAGCATTGCATTTTCTAGAAATGATCGTACGTTTGCCCGCTCTCCTGCTTTGTGAATTCTCTCAATCCACATGCCAAGAGTAATATTTTGACTTCTTGGGAATCTTGTGTGCATTGTTCCCAGCTCAAGTCCCGCAGGAACCGTTTCAACGCTAAGATTAGGGAAGGTCTTTTCTATTGGTAGTTTTTTATACTCTTCCTGTACTACTCGTGGAAGAATACTCGCCTCATTAACAGGCCACATATCAATCTTATGCATAAAGTTTACTTTCATCTCGGGAAATCCCTCTGACATATCCCGAAGAAGCTTTTCATATTCCCCATACTGATTTTCTTGACCAATTCGTGCGCCTACATCAGCTTGTAGACCATCTTTTGGAGTAAGACCAATACCGCCTAAATTGAAAGCACGTGTATATGAGCAAAACAAATGTGCATCGTCAACTGGTTGAAAATTTACAGGGCCTTGTAGTGCTGCAAGATCATGTAAAAATGTCATTGCTTGCGTTGTTGCATCATTTGTTAATACATCACTTCTATCTTCAACAAGAGATGCCTTTAAAACAGGGGATTCGTTTGTGTATATCTTTTGTTGCTGAGCAAGTTGTTGGAGGAGAGTATCTGTATCGTCTTTGGATACAGCCAGTGTAATGGTTCCTCTTTCACCTATTTGATTATGTTTTTCTCCTGCTTCAAAAGAGGCAAGTTGATAAGCATATTTTTCTCCTGATTTTCCTAAAATTTGTGTCACTTGATCCACCAATACTGCAGCAGCATGGGTTCTTTCTGGATAGAGACCTGAATGACCACCTAACAGGTTATCAACTGAAAGCGAGATACACTGCATGGTGTCGGGAAGCGGCTCGTGGGCAAATGGGCTAGTTATTCGAAACTCTTCAACACCATACGCACCCTCAATTGCCTGAGGTTTGTCATTATCTGCTTCCATATCGTCATTGATAATAAAGTCTGCCTTTTCCAAAAGTGGCAGAATTTCTCCATCTGGAGAGAATTCAATATTTTTTGCTCCCCGGAAATCAACCTCCTCGCCAACGGTTGCTAAGACCACTATGGCTCCATGAGGTTTTTCTACTGTATTCATATGCTCTGAAATAGCCAGTGCAACACTGCCGCCTAATCCATTATCAAATCCACCACTTGTCAGACCATTCACTGATTGTAACCATAACTCATCATTAAAAACCTCTTTTGCCTGAGAATTAACGTCTCTTTCTCTTCCTTCAATAACTTCTGGAAAAACACCATCTGTTTCTGGATGGGTAGGGGATTCTGGTTTGGCAACAGCTACTATATCTTGATGAAAATGAAGTCCAACAACAGGGAGATTTGGGTCCCCGGGCACAACATAGGCAACATTTCCTACAGCATCTTTTTCGGCATGAAATCCTCGTGTCTCTGCCCAAAGCATAATTTTTTCTCCCATTGGACCTTCTTTACCAGAAGACCGGGGAGTTGGTGCAAATTCAGTAAGATAATTTTGCAATGCATCTAATCCTACATGAAGCATATGCTCTGGATATAAGGGGGCATACCGTTCTTTCACGCGGGCTGTAATAAGATTTGCCTGCCTGTTTATTTCAGGACGAGATGGATTCATTGCTGGTTTTAGTATATCTGGCATTGTCATAGTATACATCCTCCTTCGCCAAGGCTTCGAAAGGATTATTGGTTATTTTTAATTTCCTTTTTGTCATAAAAAAATCCCCCTTCTTTCGTTGGGAGACCATAATTTTTTACAAGACGAATCTCCTCAACTCATAAGGATGGTTGAAATAATCTTGTGAAAACAATGTAAATTCATGTTTTGAAAACATACAATAGGGAAGGCTAGGATGTCAAACTAAGTTTTCCTTCTTCTGTGTCTTGTTTCTTCATGAAGATCTACTCCAGCATGTAATGCATCTGCCTCGTTTTCTGGGCTTAAGCCTGCTGCTTTTCCTGATCGCATCGAGTTAATCAATCTACGTCCTGCAACCTCAAGTGCTTGAACGTCTGGTTTCCCTACTGTATGACCTAAAACTCTTTCTTGACTTCTTGCAATGGCAAGCATATGTCTTGCTTTTGCAAATACTTCTGAAGTTTTACTTGGGTAGTGTGGCATAAGGTTACTTAATCTCTAAAGTTCTGTGAGGTGAGAATTTTCTTTTGCTCTATCTGGGACGAATTCCAAATATCTTTCTGTGGTAGAAAGTCTTTTGTGTCCAACAATCTTAGAAAGAAGGACTAAAGATACGCCATGCTTTAAGTGGTGGGCGATAAAGGTATGGCGAAGGTCATTTACCTTTGCTCCTTTGATTTCGGCTAATCTAAA